>JAFZRB010000087.1 GCA_017620115.1 Clostridia bacterium
CGATCAGCCCCAGCTCGTCGCACAGATACAGAAGATCCGGATCGGGCGGATTGTGGGCCGTGCGCAGCGCGTTGCAGCCGGCTTCCTACAGCTTGCGCAGGCGACGGGCCCACACGTTCTTCGGTACGACCGCGCCCAGACAGCCGGCGTCGTGATGCACGCACACGCCCTTCAGCTTCATCGGCGTTCCGTTGAGGAAGAAGCCTTTGTCCGCGTCGAAAACGGCCACGCGCAGGCCGACGGGCACGGTCTCATCGTCCGAAACCGCGCCGCCCGAGAATACTTCGCCCCTGAGCGCGTAGAGATTGGGCGCGTCCGGGCTCCACAGCCGGGGTTCTCTCACGGTCAGCGAGACCTCGCCCGCGCCCGCGTCCGCCCCGGCGCTGGCGGCGGTGTTTCCTTCCGCATCGACCAGCGTGAAACGCGCGCCGTCGCCGCCCAGCGTCCCGTAGCGCACGCGCAGCACGGCACTGTCTTCGTCGGCGCGCTCCGTCCAGGCGAACAGGCCGTTTTCGGCGAAGCAGGCCGCGCCGGTAATCTCGATGAGCACGTCGCGGTCGATGCCGCTGCCGGTGTACCAGCGGGAATCGGCCACGTCCTCGTGCTCCACGCGCACGGCGATCACGTTTTCGCCCGGCCGGACGAACTCGCTGACGTCGAAGGTGAAGCTGGTGTAGCCGTAGGCGTGTTCGCCCAGGTAGTTTGAGTTGATCCACACGCGCGCGTGCTTGTATACGCCCAGAAAAGTAAGCCGCACGCGCTTACCCCCGACGCCCTCAGGCAGCATGAAATGCTTCCTATACCACGCCGTGCCGCCGGGCAGATACCCCGTGCCGCTGGCGTAGGCCGTGTCGAAGGGATGCTCGACGGCCCAGTCGTGGGGCAGCGTCACGCGCCGCCAGCTGCGGTCGTCGAAGCCCATGAAGCCGCCGTCCGCCACGTCGCCCAGGTGAAAACGCCAGTCGGTATTCAGTTTTTGCTTCTGCGCCATAATGTCCTCCTTTATCGTCCGTCGCGCGTTGATCTGCGGTCAGTCTCCAAACGCGTAGGCCGCCGCGCGTGCAATATTCAGGGCCCGCGTCGTCCCCGAAGCGCCCCGGCCAGCGCGGCCGTCCCCGATACGACCAGCAGCGCGTAGAGAAAATCGCTTTCGATCCAGATCCAATCGCCGCGCAGCGCGATCAGCAGGATGCCGTGCAGCACGTAGATTTCATAGGACACGCGCCCCAGGTAATCCAGCGCGGGATTACCGAAACATATCTTCATCGACAGCAGCGCGACGCCCAGCGCGAACAGCGAAGCCGCCAGCGCCGAGGGGATGAACGCTCCAAAGGGAAGAAACCAGCCCAGCGGCCATATGTTCCGGTGGATCAGCAGGCACAGCGCCCAGCAGGCGGCGAGCAGCGGCCAGTAATGCCGCCGGATAAACGGCGTCCATCGCCCGCCCCAGGCCGCCCAAGCCATGCCCAGCACGAACGCCGGGCTGGATTTATACCACCAGTCGCCATAACCCAGGGCCATGCAGCCCGCCGTGTAAAGCGCGCAGCAGACCGCCATGACGGCCATCATGAGGCCCGGACGGCCGCCGCACATCCGCATGGCCAGCGCGAACGCGGCATAGAACGCGATCAGATTCACGAGGAACCACGCGTTGGCCGCGCCGATCACGCCGTTATAGAAATCCCACGCCGACGCAAAGGGACGCGACGCCGCGCACAGGGCGGCGTACACCGCCAGCGCAGGCAGCAGCGGCCAGCACAGCGCGCGGAGCCGCCTTTGCAGGAAACGGCGGCGGTAATCCGGGGAAGCCATGTGTTTTTTCATCACGCCGCAGCCCGACAGGAAGAAGAACATCGCCACGGGCAAATAGCCCATGTCGGTCAGCGGCCGCATCAGGGCGCCCGCCTCCGTGCGCTGCGCCAGGTGATGAAGCACCACCGTCAGCGCCAGCGCGCCGCGCAGGGGCATCGCGGCCTGAAGCGACAGCCCCTCCCCGTCGAACGCCGACAGCGGCTTTACCGGGCGGGCCCGGCACAGCAGCAGCAACAGAAGCGATAGGGGCAGCAGGTCGATCATCGCGTCCATGGCGTTCTCTCCCTGGCTCCGTCAGTACGCGATCATGGGCAGGCTCTCCGGGCGCTCGCCAAAGGGAGCCCGCTCGCCGGCTTTCACGGCGTAGACCGCTTCGGAGGCCGCGCAGACGGCGGCGGCCATCTCATCATACGGGCGCAGCGCGATATCGAACAGGCCGATGTTGTAGTTCTCGCCGTCGAACCGGCCCAGCGCGAACTGGTCGTAGCATTGGAACCAGTGGCAGCCCACCCCGTTGGGATGCGCCGCGACGCGCTCGCAGTAATAGCGATAAGCCCGGCCGCGGTCGGCCTGGTCGCGCACGGCTTCCAATCCTGTGGCGGGAAGGCCGGCGTCCAGCGCGCCAAAGTGGAATTCGCCGATCATCACGGGCAGATCGACGCCCAGCTCGCGCACGCGCTCGATAGCGTTTGTGGGGTCGACAGCATAACAGTTGATGGAGAACACGTCGAAGCATTTCCAGCCGGACACCAGCAGCGGATCGGAGATCCACGCCCAGCGCATGCCCAGAATCATGTGGTTCGGATCGACGCGGCGGCAGGCTTCGGCGGGCACGCGCACGTAGCGCTCGGTGAGCAGCGCGGAGAACGCGCGCAGATCCTCCCTCGCCCTGCCGGAGAACCGGGAGGCGCGCTCGATGGGCGTCATGAGCGCGTCGAAGGACTCGAAGCGATGCGCCCACGCGGCCGACAGCGCCTCCGCCGTGCCGTATCTGGCGCGGAGCCAGTCGATCAGTGCGCGCCGACAGGCCGTGTCACGGGGGTTGCGCAGCACCTCTTCGGCGATGATGAGCCCGTTCACGAACGCCCACTGCGGCTCATTGCGCAGGAAGTAGCCGATCATCCACGGGTCGTCCCTGCGGGACGCGAGCGCTTGAGCGCAGCGCGCCGCGTCTTCTTCATATTCGGGCGAGAACACGTCGGGAAAATCGCGAAACACGGCGCACGCCGTTTCGGGGAATCGCGGCAGGCTCGCGACATACGGCATGCTGCCGAACAGCTTCTCGTCAGACCAGTTGCCCAGCGTGTTCATGCCCATGCGCATCAGCTGGCCCACGACCATGCGACGCCAGCTCTCCTCCCATCGGTCGCCGAACGCCCGGGCGAGGTTGGCGCGCTCGTAGGAGAACATGACCGGCTCGCCGCGCTCCGTTTCGCCGAAAGCGCGGCGGGGCGATTCGTAGAGGAATGCGTGCGCCGCGTCGCGGGGCGGCAGACCGTCCAGCAGGTTCTCCAGCCCGTCGATGCGCGCGTCGGCGCGGGCCACGACGCAGTCCGGCCCCATGCTGAAGAAAGCGCAGCCCTCCGGATCGGTAAGATACCAGCGCCCATCCCACCGCGCGCGGCTGAAAAAGCCGGTTCCCGGCGCGAGCTTCCGGTCGGCGCAGCCGCCCCATTTCGTCCATGACGGGAAGGGATAAGCGACGGGCTTCGCCGCTTCGGTGCGCAGCGCGGCCGCGAGCTCTTCTTCGGAACGGATCTTGCCGGGCCACTC
>JAFZRB010000014.1 GCA_017620115.1 Clostridia bacterium
CTGTCGCCGCAGGCGACTGATGAGGTGTTATCGTCGCGACCAGCATCCTATTGCGATAGACAGCAAAGAGCCGGGCTAACACCTCATCCGCCTCTCACGAGGCACCTTCCCCTCGAAGGGGAAGGCAAGGTTTTATCGCTTCAATAAACTCCAATTTACTGGATCAAATGAGACGGCCCTGCCCAAAATGGCGCTACGCCCGGCCTTTTTTCGGCAGCTGGGCCAGGATGATGGCGACGAACATCAGGGCGCAGCCGGCGAGCTCGACGGGCGTAAGCGTCTGGCCGATGAGCAGCCAACCGGAAAGCGCGGAGAACACCGACTCCAGGCTCATGATGAGCGAGGCCAGCGTGGGATTCACGTTCTTCTGCGCGATGATCTGCAGCGTGTAGCCCACGGCGCTGGACAGCACGCCCGCGTACAGGATGGGGAACCACGCCGCGAGCACGCTCGCCCAGTCCGGCTTTTCAAAGAGCAGCATGGCCAGAAAGCTGAGGCCGCCGCCCACGAAAAACTGGACGGCCGACAGGCGTACGCCGTCGACATACGGCGAAAAGTGATCGATCACCAGGATGTGCGCGGTGAAGAACAGCGCGCACACAAAGCACAGCGCGTCGCCCTTGTTGACGCCCGTTTCGCCGGTCATGCACAGGAGGTACATGCCGACGGCCGCCAGCGCCACGCCCGCCCAGAGCGCCGCGCCCACCTTCTTTCCGATCAGCACGCCGGTCAGCGGCACCAGCACGATATACAGCGCGGTGATGAACCCCGCCTTGCCCACGGTGGTGTAGCCGATGCCCGCCTGCTGGAACGCGCTGGCCGCGAACAGCACAAACCCGCAGCACGCGCCGCCCGTCAGCAGCGCCTTCCGGGAGCCGGGAGCCGCCGATTCGCCGGCGCGGGCGCGCAGGCCGTCCAGAAGCCTTATGCAGGGCAGCAGCACCACGCCGCCCACCAGCAGGCGCGCGGCGTTGAAGGTGAACGGCCCCACGGTGTCCGTCGCCTGGCTCTGGGCCACGAAGGCCGTGCCCCAGATGAGCGCCGTGAGCGCCAGGAGCAGGCTGTATCTGAGCTGCTTTCTGTCCATCGGTGTTCCGACCTCTGCGCGCATGAATATATATGCGTAGAGTTTAGCGCGCTTCCGGGCCGGTTTCAAGCGCTTTTCTCTTAATTATTCGCATAAATAACGAAATGAAAAGAGCGGCGGAGCCCAGTCCGCCGCCATCCGTTCCGTTTGGGTGTCACGCCTGCGCCTTGATTTTCTCCAGCGCGCGGGCCAGCTGGTCGGGGCAGGAGGTGCCGTTGCGGCACTGGATGCCCTTCAAAAGGCCGATCACGTCGTCGATCTTCCGGCCCACCGCGAGGCGCGACACGCCCTGCGTGTTGCCGGTGCAGCCGCCGATGAAGTGCACGCTCTTCACGACGTCGCCTTCGGTCTCGATCTCGATGGCCTGGGAGCAGGTTCCTTTGGTTTCATAGGTATACATGCGTTTTTTCCTCCCGTATCCTGTTTTTTCTGTCACGCGTCCGCTTCCGCGAACTCAATGTAACCCTCGCCCATGGCCGCCACGCGCGCCAGCGAGATGACCTTATAGCCCTTCTCCGTGAGCAGCGCGCGGCCGGGCTGGAACGCCTTCTCGATCACGATGCCGATGGCCGCCACGCTCGCGCCGGCCTGCTCGATGAGCTTCGAAGCGCCCGTCGCCGCCTCGCCGCGGGCCAGAAAATCGTCCACCAGCAGCACGCGGTCGCCGGGCAGCACGAAGCGCTTCTTGAGCGTCAGCTGGTAGGCCGCGTTCTTGGTGAAGGAGAACACCTCGGTCTGGATCACGCCGTCCTGAAGGATGCGCGAGGCGGATTTCTTCAGGATGACCAGCGGCACATTAAGCGTCATGGCCGTCATCATGGCCGGGGCGATGCCCGAGCTCTCGATGGTGACCACGCGGGTGACGCCCAGATCCTTCGCCGCCTCCGCCAGCGTCCTGCCGACCTCCGCCATCAGCGGCGCATCAACCTGATTGTTCAGAAACGAATCCACCAGCAGCACATCCGCGTTCAGCGCCCGCCCGTCGCGCAGAATCCTCTCCTCAAGCAGCTTCATGGGTTCCCTCTCCCTTCGTCTTCTCCCCTGTGTCTTTCGGAACCATCCCGCGCTAATCGCCGCTCGCGGCAGCCAGAAAGCGGCGCGCGCGTTCGGTGATGGCGGCGTAGTTGCCCGCCTCGACGTCCGCCCTGGGCAGCAGCGGCGAGCCGACGCCGAAACCGGCGACGCCCGCCCTGATGAAATCGGGAATGTTCTCCGGCGTCACGCCGCCCACAGCCAGCATGGGGATATGGCTGAGCGGCGCGCGCACGGCCTTGACGTAGCCCGCGCCCAGCTCGCCCGCCGGAAACAGCTTCACGAAATGCGCGCCCGCTTCCCACGCCGAGACGATCTCCGTGGGGGTCAGAGCGCCCGGGATCGACACCGCGCCGAGCGCCGCCGTCTCCCGGATCACGCGCTCGCTCACGTTGGGCGAGATCACGAACTGCCCGCCCGCCTCGACGGTGACGCGCGCCTCCTCCACGGTGAGCGCCGTGCCGGAGCCCACGTCCATCGCTCCGCCCGCGTGCCGCGCGAGATACGCGATCATGCGCGCGTTGGCGTCCAGACAGTCGCCGCGCTTATGGTCAAACGTGCATTCGATGGCCCGGACGCCGCCCTCATACAGCGCGTCGGCGATGAAGCCCAGCTTTTCCTCCGGCACGCCGCGCAGTATCGCGATGATTTTTCCCGTTTTGATGCGTTCGATCACGCCCGCCGTATCGATCATATCCGCGCCCCGCTTTCCTGTTCATCATTGGTATCATCATACCATGCTCCTGTTAAAAGATCAACGCCGAGCGGCTTTTCATTCGTGAATGTTCTTCAAGGCCCAGGCCGTGATCCGCGCGCCTTCGCATTCCACGCGGTTCAGGAGGCCGTCGCTCACGTGCTGCAGGCACAGCGTGGCATCGCCGTCGCCCGCGTATATCTCCACGGCGTGCACATCCTGAACGACGCGCAGGCGGATGAAGCCGCCTTCGCGGCGCGCAGGCATCCTCACGGCGTCGTTTTCCGCGTCGCCGAACACGCGGCGCGCCCCGTTCTCCTTCACGACCGCGCCCGCGTCGCCGTCCACCGTCAGCTCCAGCCCGAACAGCCGCAGCGCGCGGCGGCCCGCGGCGGGGATCAGCAGCTCGATGTCGTTCGCGCGGCCGCTGAGGGGAACGCAGCCCTCGCCTTCGCGCCTCTCGCCGCGCAGCGCCTCGAATTCGGGGCTCGGCCATGCGCACAGCTTCAGCGCGCCGTCGACGCGCTTCAGGCTCATGTCGTGCGGCGTGGTCATGCTGCCGGTGAAGGGCATGCCGGGGATGCGCGCCTGATTCCAGCCGAAACGGATGCGGCGGCCGTCCGGCGCGCCGAAGAACGTCTGCGCGGCGTAGCTCTTCAGGCCGTAATGGAGCCGCCCGGTGGACATAAGCGGCACGAAATGCCCGCCCTCGAATCTGCCGATCACATAGCGGTCGTGCGCCGCGGTCATCACCCAGTAGCGCTCCCCGTCCGCGCTCAGCGGATAGATATCCGGGCACTCGTCGTCCTCTTCGATGAACACGCGCTGCAGCTCCGTCCAGTCCAGAAGGTTCGGCGACGTGAACAGGCAGAACGCGCGCCCCTCGAGATAGAGCGCCAGGAGGTATTGATTCAGCTCCTCGCACCACACCACCTTCGGATCGCGGTTCGCGGGCGCGATGGTATCGATGATCGGCTTTTCATACTTGACGAAGGTGCGGCCGCCGTCGACCGAATAAGCCATGCGCTGCGTGGAGAGCGCGCCCCGGCTCATCTCGCCCGCGCCGCCCGCGGCGGTGTAGAAAAGCAGCAGCGGATCGTGCCCGCCCTGCCTGAGGCCGCTCGCATTGGCGCTGTCCACCACGGCCGAGCCGGAGAACATGGCGCCGTTTTCGTCCGGGAAGAGCGCCTCCTCCGTCTCCGTCCAGCGCACCAGGTCATCGCTCACCGCGTGGCCCCAGTGCATGTTGCCCCAGACGGTGTCCACGGGGTTGTGCTGGAAGAACATATGAAACCGCCCTTCATACCACACCAGGCCGTTGGGGTCGTTGATCCAGCCGCGCCGGGCGGTGAAGTGCGCGGCGGGACGGTATTTCTCCCGATAGAGGCCGCTCTCGTCCGGGCTGTCCGCAAAAGAGGGCGCAAAGCCGGTCGCGGGCTCCGTGCTGAATTCGAGCGTCCGCCCCAGGAAACGGCGCATATCGTAGGGCATCACACAGTCCGGCGCGTCGGAGAGGCGCAGCGCCAGCTCGACGCGGATGACGCCTTCCTCCCGCAGGAACACCTTCTTCATCTGCGCGCCCTCGCTGACCGGCAGCAGCATGTAGCGTTTTGAAATCTGAACCTTCACGGGCGTTTCCTCCTTGCCGACGGGGCTTCCGTCTGCGATTATTATAACGGCCGGCGCCGCGCAGGGCAAGCCCTTTCTTCAAAAAGAGGAAACTTCATTCCCCGGACGCCTTGCCGGCGATGAGCGCGATGAACTCGCCGTTCGTGGGCTTGTCTCGCTCGGAAAACAATTTGACGCCGAGCATCTGGTTGGTATTCTCAAGCCGGCCGCGGTTCCAGGCCACCTCGATGGCGTGCCGCATGGCGCGCTCGACCTTGCTGGAGCTGGTGCCGTATCGCCGCGCGATGCCCGGATAGAGCTCCTTCGTGATGCGGTTGATGACGTCGTGATCCTCCATGACCATGCGCACGGCCTCGCGCAGGTACTGATAGCCCTTCACGTGCGCGGGAATGCCGATGGACAGGAACAGGTTGGCCACCCGCTCGTCGGGCGTCCATCTGGCGTAGGAGGACGGCTCGTCGGCCTGCGGCCGCTCGAACAGGTTCAGGGGAGCGCCGTCGCTTACGATGGACATGACCTGTTCGCAGACGCGCTGCGGTTCGGCGGGCTTGACGATGAAATAGCTGGCGCCGAGCTCCACCGCGCGGTTCACCACGGCGTCGTTCTTGAGCGCGCTGAACACGATCACGCGCGGATGGCATTCGCGCCGGGCGAGCTCGCGCAGCACCCCCAGCCCGTCCAGCCGGGGCATGACGATATCCAGAAGCACCACGTCCGGCCGGTCGCGCTCGATGATCTCGAGCGCGTCGACGCCGTTCGAGGCCGTGCCGATGAGCGAAATATCGCTCCGGGCGGCGAAGCAGGCCGAGAGGCTGTTCAGAAGCGCCGCGTTGTCGTCGACGAGCAGCAATGATACGGTATTCATGACGATCCCTCCGTGACAGATATGTGTACTTTTCCCTTCCGCTATTTCTATATGCGCCGATCTGAGGGAAAATGACATAATCTGTATCGTCTTCACGAGAGAAAAAAGGCATAAAAAAGCCCCGCGCGCCGGTTTCCCGCCGCGCGGAGCCCCATGGCCCGCTGAAACGCCCAGACTGTTTATTTCGCTTTTCTGGCGCGCCGGAGCGAAGCGTTGTGGATATGCGCGTCGCGGATCGCGTCGGCCGCGTCCTTCCACAGGCGGCCCTGTTCTGAGTCGCAGCGCGCCGCGCCGCCCAGCGCCGCCGTCACGGGCAGCCGCGCGGCCAGCTCCTCCTGGCTGCGTTCCGCCATGCCGCCGAAAGACAAAGCCGCCTGACGCAGCCGCTCTCCGTCGTCGGTCAGATGCCGCACGCGCTCGAACTGCTTCGTCATGACGAGCATGAACACCGCCACCGCGCCGGCTTCGAGCGCCATGCGCTTGCCCACCAGCAGCAGCACCATGCCCAGGATCACGCCGAACAGCACGTTGACGAGCCCCGCCACGATCAAAAGCGTCTCGTTGTTCCATTTGAGGCCCGCCCGGATCATATCCTGAGACACGGCCTCGCCGTAAGCCAGATAGCCCTTCTCGATCGCCTGGGCGCGCGCGTAATCGTTCCCCGCGTTCAGCGCCGCGAGGTTTTTTCCCTCGCCGCCGTCGGCGAACACCCAGTCCAGCGCGGCCGCCTGATGCGCCGCCAGGCCCTCCGGCCTGCGCGCCGGCCGCAGCGTGACGCCGTTCTCATCCCGCCGCGCCGTCAGCGCGCCTTCGGCCTCCAGCTCGGCCAGCGTGCCCGCCAGCATGTCCGGCGTGCTCTCCTCAGCCGCCGCGTACCCGGCCAGCGCCGCGGGGTATTTGTCCAGCAGCGCCTCGTCCGGCTCGCCCTTCGGCTTGCCGCGCATGCCGTATTTCCGGGCCAGCAGGAACAGCGTCGCGCCCACGAGCAGCGCATAGACCGCGATGGCCGTGTACTGCTCCGCGCGCCGGGCGTTCGTTTCCCGCTCCGCGGCCGCTTTTTCCGCCTCGCGCGGCTTCACGACCGATTCGCGCACCGCGCCGGGCGTGACCGCCGCCTCGTCGAGCCACTCCGCCGGGAACAGCATCTGCATGGAAAGCGACTCGTCCGCGGCGATATCCAGCGGGCCGATATTCACCGTGTCATAATTCAGAAGAACCGGGATGTCCTCCGGCGCGCCGTCCACATAGGTCAGCACCTCGCCGTCCGAGCGCGGCAGCGTAACGATGACCGCCGCGTTCTGAAAGAGCGCGTCGCGCCCCGCGGGAACGAGCGTGCGCTCGATGAGCGCCGTGTCCTCATAGCGCTTCGCGAGGCCGCGCAGCGTATAGGCGCAGGCGAAGGTGCGCCAGTCGTTGTCGCCGGGCGAGAGGATATCGATCACCGCCCGTTCGGCCGCCCGGACCACCGTGAAGCCCCGCGCCTCGCCGAGGCGATCCGCGTCCGCGGGCAGCTCGTCCAGCGCCTCGCCGTCCGCCCACGCTTCGATGTCGGCGATGCCGTCCGCGCCTTCAAGGCTCACGGTCAGCGTCAGGCCGTCGTAAACGCTGGGGTTGGAATAAATGACCTGTTCGCGCACGCGCACGTCGCCGTCCGGCTGAACCGTCATATAGAGCGCGTAGCTGCTGATCTCGTAGTTGACCGCCTCGCCGGCCAGCGCGGCCGGACAGGCGAGCAGCAAAGCGATCAGCGCCGCAATGAACCTGCGATGCATGGCGTCGCCCTCCGAATTGTTTTCTCACGTATACTATTATATCCGCTTTCCGCCCGTTTTTCAATTCCCTGCGCCGATTGTTTACCTTTCCCCCATTCTCCATAAACCCCGCGCGGGTTTTTCCGCGGCGGCGCGCTTCGCCGGCAAAACGATGCCGGATCGTCCGCGGGCCATGTAAAAGGCATTTGAGGATGGTATTAAGAT
This sequence comes from Clostridia bacterium, assembly GCA_017620115.1. Taxonomy (GTDB): domain Bacteria; phylum Bacillota; class Clostridia; order Christensenellales; family Aristaeellaceae; genus Firm-10. Next base: position 7,284 of record JAFZRB010000014.1, read on the forward strand.
GTTTGCGCTCTATGTAAAAAACAGCTTGATTTTAATGGCGCATTATGCTATACTTCAATAAGACTATATATGTGGTTATTTCGCGGCGGAAGCGCCGGCCGGCATCCAGATCCCTCACGTACGACCCCGTTTTTCGTTCGGGCCGAGGCTCTCGGCAGTGTATCTCTAATCTGAATTGGAGGCGATTCATGGTGCAGAAGGACAAATCCGCCTTGTCAGGTAAGGCGAAGGCAAGGCAGGCGACGCTGAAGCTGGCGCGCCAGAACTGGGAGCTTTACCTCTTCCTGTTGATACCCCTGGCGTTCATCATCATCTTCCACTACGTGCCCATGATCGGCGTGCAGATCGCCTTCCGCAAGTACCGCATCGCGGACGGCATCTGGGGCAGCAAGTGGGTCGGCTTCGCGCAGTTCCAGAAGTTCTTCAAATCGCCGCAGTTCAAGACCATTGTGCCGAACACGATCATCCTGTCGCTGTACGGCCTGCTGGCGAACTTCCCGCTGCCGATCATCCTGGCGCTGTCGCTGAACGTGCTGCGCAACAAGCGCTTCAAGATGACCATCCAGATGATCTCCTACATGCCCCATTTCATCTCCACGGTCGTTCTGGTGGGCATGCTGATCGCCATCCTGAACCCGCGCATCGGCATGTACGGCATCGTGTATCAGGCGTTCCACGACGGCAAAGCGCCCAAAGACCTGATGGGCCAGGCCAAGCTGTTCCGCCACCTGTACGTGTGGAGCGGCGTGTGGCAGAACATGGGCTGGTCGTCCATCATCTATCTGGCGGCGCTCTCGGCGGTGGATACGGAGCTTCACGAGGCCGCGCAGATCGACGGCGCGAGCCGCTTCCAGCGCGTGCTGCACATCGACTTCCCCACCATCCTGCCCACGGCCATCATCCTGCTGATTATGAACGCCGGACGCATCATGTCGATCGGCTTCGAGAAGGCCTACCTGATGCAGAACGACCTGAACAAGTCCACCTCCGAGATCATATCGACCTACGTCTACTACGTCGGCATGACCTCCGGCACCGGCGACTTCTCCTACGCCACGGCCATCGACCTGTTCAACGCGGTCATCAACCTGATCATGCTGGTGCTGGTGAACACGGTTTCCAAGAAGGTCACCGACACGTCGCTTTGGTGAGGAGGTGTGGAGAATGGCTGAATTCGTCAACAAGCGCAACAAGAAAATCGAGCTCTCCCGCGACGACAAGATCTTCTACACCGTCGTCAACGTGGTGCTGGCTCTGGTCACCATCGTGGTGCTCTATCCCCTGATCTACGTGGTGTCGGCCTCTTTCTCCTCCGGCAAGGCCATCCTTTCCGGCAGGGTGTGGCTGTACCCGGTTGATGTAAGCCTGGAGGGCTACGCCGAGGTCTTCAAGAACCAGAACATCTGGATCGGCTACGGCAACACCATCTTCTACACCGTGGTCGCCACGGTTCTGAACGTGTTCTTCACCATGGTGGCGGCCTATCCGCTCTCCCGGCGCAACCTGCCCGGCAAGGGCGTCATCATGATGATCTTCACCTTCACCATGTTCTTCAACGGCGGCATGATCCCCAACTACATGCTGATGAAGAACCTTGGGCTCATCAACACCCGCGCCGTCATGATCATCCCCGGCCTGATCTCGGTTTACAACCTGATCATCGCCCGCACGTTCATCCAGAACAGCATCCCCTACGAGCTGTACGAGGCCTGCCAGGTGGACGGCTCGAGCAACACCCGCTTCTTCTTCCAGATGGTGCTGCCGCTCTCCAAGGCCGTGCTGGCCGTGCTGGCGCTGTACTACGCGGTGGGCCACTGGAACGCCTACTTCAACGCGCTGCTCTACCTCTCCGACCGCAAAAAGTACCCCCTGCAGCTGTTCCTGCGCGAGATCCTGGTGGCCAACACCATGAACGAATCCACGGGCATCGACCCCGAGCTGCTGGCGGCCAAGCAGGGCATGAGCGACCTGCTCAAATACTGCTTGATCGTGGTGGCTACGGTGCCGATCCTGTGCGTGTATCCGTTCATCCAGAAGTACTTCGCCACCGGCGTCATGATCGGCTCCATCAAGGGCTGATTCCGTTATGACCACGGCGTGGGCCGTGATTGTAAGATAAGCACGACGAACCCAAAGTCGAAAGGAGAAGAAACAATGAAGAAGACCCTGAGCATCATCCTGGCGCTTTGCCTGGCCCTGATGATGGCCGCGCCGGCCCTGGCCGACTACACCATCCAGGATCCCAACGTCACCGCCCCCGGCGAGATTCCGGTCGTGAAGGAAAAGATCACCCTGTCCGTCGGCATCACCCAGGACAGCAACACCCTGTCCTATGAGTACGGCGAGAACTACATGACCACCTATCTGGAAGACCTCACCGGCATCCACATCGACTGGGTGCTCTATCCGGCCACCGGCTCGGACGCCAACTCCAAGCTCCGCCTGCAGGTTTCCGGCGGCGAGGAACTGCCGGACATCCTGGAAGGCTTTGACCTGGACACCGACTCCGTCCGCGAAGCCTACGGCCAGGCCGGCGCGCTCATCCCCCTGAACGATTACATCGGCACGCTGGATTACTATCATGCCCAGGCGCTGGCCAAGGTGCCCGAGGTTATGGAAGGCCAGGATATGTGGAAGCTCGGCCGTTCTCTGGACGGCAACTACTACGGCATGCTGCGCCTGTATCGCACCCTGCCCAACTTCTATTCCGCCCGCGCCTGGATCAACCGCGATTTCGTGGCGGCCCTGGGCATGGAGATGCCTGAGGAAGCGCCCACCCAGGAGTGGTTCCTCGAGTATCTGCGCGGCGTTCGCGACAACGACGTGAACGGCAACGGCGACCCGAACGACGAGGTTCCGCTGGTTGGCGGCACCGGCTGGCAGCAGAACATCCTGTACTGGATCCTCAAGCAGTACACCTACATGAACTACGCCGACTCCTTCCTGCAGATCGAGAACGGCAAGCTCTCCAACGCCTACACCCAGGAAGGCTTCAAGGAAGGCCTGAAGTTCGCCCATCAGCTGTATGAGGAAGGCCTCTTCCCGGACTACGCGCTGACCCAGGACAACGCCTCTTACGTGGCCATGATCGCCGCCGACACCCCCTTCGTGGGCATCGGCGTGTCGGGCAGCTGCTCCGCCTTCGGCAAGAACATGCCCATCATGGATCCCATCCCCGTGGTGCAGGGCCCCGACGGCTACGCCGTGTGCGGCTACTTCTCTCAGAACCCCAACTTCGGACAGTGCATCACCAAGGACTGCGAGTATCCCGAGGCCGCGTTCCGTATGTTCGACGCGGACAACTATGAGAAGGACTTCATCCTGGTCCAGCGCTGGGGCGAGCCCGGCGTCGACTGGGAGCTGGCCGAAGAGGGCAGCCGCGGCATGTACGACGAGATGGGCCTGCCGGGCTACTTCACCGTGCTGCAGAGCGTCTGGGGCGTGCCTCAGAAGTCTCACTGGGCCGGCCAGTTCTTCGGCGGCGTCGACTATGACAACCTGAACTCCCGCTTCACCTGGGACGGCAACGAGGCCAACAACGAATACAAGAACGCGCTGGCCGTCGCCAAGCAGGTTGACTACAAGCCCGACGAGTACATCGTGAAGATCATCTACTCCGTCGAGGAGCAGGAAGAGTGGGCC
>JAFZRB010000088.1 GCA_017620115.1 Clostridia bacterium
CAGCCGATACACATCAGCGAGACGAACGAGAAGCCGACATAGGTGGAAATCGTCATCTCGTTGCCCTTCATGCGGTTGAGCAGCTTGGAATAGGCCCAGCCCAGCGGCAGCGAGATGAGCGCGCCGCTCAGGCAGGCGAATATCAGCGCCGGGAATCCCGTCATGTTGAACTGCAGCGAGAACACGATGCCCAGCAGGCCGGAAATGCAGCCGATGGTCATGCCCATGTTCAGGCCGATGCCGCACTGTATGCCCGGCATCATGGCCAGCACCAGAACGCCGTACATCGTCATGCGTTCCAGCACATTGCCCAGCATCATCGGAACGCTGATGTTGTACAGTTCCGCCAGCAGGCACAGATAGATGAAGAACAGCGCGATGATCGTGCGCGGCACGCCGAAACGCCTGGTCAGCGGATCCCATGCGTACAGCACCAGTCCCAGCAGCAGCAGCGCGATGCTGGCGAGCAGCAGCGTCTCCGCGACGGAGGCCAGCTTCATCGTCAGGGCCGCCGTGCCCTGCAGCACAGACGCGGCGTTATGCTTCACATAAGCGTCGTAGCAGGCCGTAAAATCGAGGCTGCCCGGCCAAACCACCGCTTCCACATTCGATCTCAGCGTGCCCTGCAGCTTGTCCGAAAGACCAGCCAGATCGGGGATGATCTCCACCAGCCGCTCTTTCAGCGCTTCATAGGCGCTGGCGTTGTCCTCCTGCTCCTTCGCCAGCGCTTCGCTGGGCGCGAAGTAGGCGTAATCCACCTGCGTCTCGCTGAACGTCTCGGCGCCCTGCTCCGCTTCGGTCTCCTCCGGCAGCGCTTCGCCGGCAGCCGCGGCCGCCGCAAACGCTTTGGCCGATTCGAGCAGCGCCGGCTTGAACGCTTCTTCAGCGCCAAGCTCCGGAAGCTCTTCTGCGAGCGCCGTCCAGAGCGCGTCGTCCTCCAGGCCGGCGTAGGCCGACCAGTCGGCGATGCCGCCCCTCATCTGGGAAATCATCTGCTTTTCGAGCGCGGCTGTCTCTTTCTCGCGCTCGGCTTCGGCCATGTCCCGCGCCATGCTTACAAAAGCGCTTCCAAGGTGCGCGTTCTGAGCGCCGCCCAGCTCGGGCGCGATCCGGGTAAGCGACGCGAGCAGGGCGGCGTCGCCGTCGGCCTCCCCGACGAGATCCGTCCAGTCGGACACGTTTTCAACGAGCGAAACGTAGATGCCAGCGTAGACCGAACGCTCCTTTTCATACAGCGTTCCCGAGGTCTGCAGAACGCCCTCGAAGCGGCTGATCGCGCTTTCCAGCGCCGCCTCGTCGTTGACGACGGGATTTGCGTACATCCTTTCCGCTTCCGCCCGCGCTTCATCGCGCGCCGCGTCGCAGATGGCGTTGACTTCGTCCAGTCCGCGCTTGCGGAAATCCTTGTCGGCGCGCAGTTCCTTCAGCTTATCCGCCCGCGCCTGCTGCGCGATGTTTTCCACGAGTCCTTCAGAGGCCGCGTGCAGCACGGCGCTGGTGCGCATTTTGTCCAGATTCGTCCTGTTGTCCGCCGTGCCGCGCAGCAAATAGCCGCCGATCGCCCCGATCAGCAGTATCGCGGCGAGGACAAACAACACGATGGCCGTCAGCCGGCGGCCGCCGCCCTTCTTCCGTTCCACGCGCTCGCTCACGCCGTTTCACCTCCCTTTGCTTTGCTGCCGGACATGGCCATGCCAAAGGCCACGTCGGAGGCGTCCACGTTCAGGATGTCCACGATTTTGCCTTCGGCGACGATGGCGATCCTGTCGCATACCGAACGCAGCTCCTGCAGCTCGGAAGAAACCATCACGATGGTCACGCCCTCCTCGCGGTTGAGCCGGACCAGCGTTTCGAGCACCAGCTGCTTCGCGCCGATGTCTATGCCGCGCGTCGGCTCCGACACGAACAGGAATCGCGGCTTCAGGGCCAGCGCCCGCGCCACGCACACCTTCTGCTGGTTGCCGCCGGACAGCGTGCCAACCAGCTGCGCGGGCGAGGTGCAGCGGATGTCCAGCTCTTTGATCATCTGCTTCGCGTACTGGCTGATGGCGCGCGTATCCTTTTGACGCAGGAAGCCTTTCATGAAATCGCCGTTGACCTGCATGGCCGTGAAGGCGATGTTGTCTTCGATGGACTGATCCAGCAGCAGCCCGACGCCGCGCCGATCCTCGCTGACCATCGCCAGGCCGGCTTTCAGCGCCGCCTTCGAGCTGCCCAGCGCCAGCTTACGGCCGAACAGCGTCACCTCGCCGCTCGCCTCATAAAGGCCCATGACGCCGTTGGGAATGCCGATTTTCCCCTGGCCGGCCAGGCCGCCGATGCCGAATATCTCGCCCTCCCGCACGTCCAGGTTCACGCCCTTGTCGTACTCGCCGGGCATATTGACCCACAGATCGCGGATCGACATGGCGATATCGCCGCCGATCTGGTTCGTGCGCTTCTCAACCTGGATCACGCTCTCGTCGCCGCGCCCGATCATCATGGCCGCCAGCTTCTCCGGCGTCGTATCGGCTTTGGGCAGCGTCTCCACGAGCATGCCGTCGCGCAGGATCGTGATGCTGTCCGCGGCGTCCATGACCTCTTCCAGGCGGTGCGTGATGAAAATGATGGCGATGCCGCGCGCGGCGATCTGCTTCATCACGTTCAGCAGCTGCTGCGCCTCGCTCTCGGTCAGCACGGCGGTCGGTTCGTCGAACACCAGCAGCTTCATGCCGGATTTGTCGATCTCACGGGCGATCTCGATGAACTGCATGTGGCCCACGGGCAGGCCGCTGACCAGCGTGTACTCCTCGATGCTCATGCCGACGGCGTCCAAAGCCCTGCGCGCGTCCGAAGACATCGCCGGCCTGTCCAGAAACTCCAGCTCGCGGCCAAACAGGCGGCTCAACGGCCATGGCTTCGCGATCTCGCGGTTCAGCTTGATGTTGTCCGTCACGCTGAAGCCGGGAATCAGCATGAATTCCTGATGCACCATGCCGATGCCCTTCTCCATGGCGTCCATCGGCGAAGCGATGCTGACCGGCTGGCCGTCGAAGACGACTTCGCCCTCAAATCCACCTGTCGAATGAATGACCGGCATGCCGAAGAGCACGTTCATCAGCGTCGATTTGCCCGCGCCGTTTTCCCCCAGCAGGGCGTGTATTTCCCCCGGGCGCACATGCAGCGTGACGTTCTTTAAAACAGCGTTTGAACCATACTTTTTGGTAATGCCGTTCATTTCAAGCACGAATTCATTTGCCAACGCTTCCACTCCTTTCTCCAAATCGCGGAGTTCGGCCCTTTTTTCAGGAAAACAGAGCCGAGCAGCGCCTGACGAATATGTGTTTTTTCCGCCGCCCGCCGATCTTCATCCGCAGGCGGGGGAAAACCCGCACGCAGCCCCGGGCTGCCGCCGCGTTTCGCTCAACGAAAAAGGCTGCCCGGAACTCCCGGCACTGCGGTCGTCCCGGACAGCCAATGTGATTAACGCTTAGTCAAGATAGTCCGCGAAGTTGATGGGCTCGAGCGCGATGAGCAGGTAGTTGTCGTACTCAACGCCGGACGCGTCGACATACGTGCCAAGCTCGATCTCGCTGCCAGCGGCTTCGGCGAAGCACTGGCTCAGCACGTCCATATCGACCTTGCCGTCGGTCTTGCCCTCGGCATAGGCGCAGGCATAGGAGAAGCCGGCGTTGATCATGGACATGTTGACCGGCAGGCTCCAGGTGGAGAAGCGGTTGATGGCGTCATGCTCGTTCAGGTAGTTGGCCAGGTTCTTGATCGCGCCGTCAATGTCGCCGTAGGTGGCGGTCAGGCCGAAGGCCTCCTGGAAGCCGTGATACGGGCTCGGGCAGCAGGGCAGCGCATAGTACGCGTTGGCCTGATTCACGATGGCCTGCTGCAGAGCGACCTGCAGGCCGCAGTTGGTGCAATAGAAGCACACCTTCTTGCCGGCGTACTCTTCCATGACCTTCGGAATGTCTTCCAGAACGGCCGCCTGAGCGCCCGACATGCCGGCGTCGCCGGTCGGGTCGGGACAGTCGCGCTCGATGAACTCGATGCCGTAGCTCTCGGCGGTGGCCTTCATGGCGTCGCGCTTCGCGACGATGGTCTCATAAGAGAGGTGACGCGCGAAGGAATAATGCACCAGCACGTCGCAGTCCCACTGGCTGGCCAGGTCGGCGACCTGGTAGCCGCAGCCGATCTCGTCGTTGGCGAGCACGATGTCGGTCACAGCGGAGATGTCCGCCGGATCCTCGGCGGGCACGCCGGCGATCAGCAGGATGTCGTCGCGGCCCATGTCGTTCAGGATCTGGGTGAACGCGGCGGTCGCGCCCTGAACAGCTTGCACGAAGATGATGGCCTTGACTTCGGGATCGCTGGCGAAAGCGATCAGCTTGGAAATGGTCGTCTCAACCTCGGAAGAGAAATTATCCGGATACGTGTCGTGAATGACGATATCGGGATACTGCTCGGCCAGGGACGTGGCGGCGTAATACTCCTCTTCGCCTTGGGACGTGGTGCCGGTCATAATGGCGATTTTGTAAGCCGGCGTCTCATCGGCCACAGCCGCGGAGAACACGCCGAACACCATCATAACGGCAATCAGCAGCGCAAAGAACTTTTTCATGATCTGGATCCCCCTCAATGTATTTCGTATTAATATACGATTGGTTATATCCTACTATCATATGTTCATTCTGTCAAGCCTTAATCGCCTGCTAGACATCCGTTTTGCATTTTTTAACATTCCTTCCTGCATTTCTTCTTTCGCATCTTCCGGCAGGGCATCCTTCCCGCGGCGGGCGGCCGGAAGGCGTGACGAACGCCGCCTCGCGGGCGCCCTTGACAGATCCGCCCGTTTCTGATAGAACAATAGCGACGAAAGGAAGTGTTTGGCGTGAAGACCATCCTCGGCCTCGATCTCGGCACCACGACGCTCTCCGCCGTTGTGCTGAACGGCGAAACGCGCGACACGATCGCCAGCGAAACGCTGCCCGGCCCCGGCTTCCTCGAAACGGCCGACGCCTGGGCGCGCGTTCAGGACGCCGGAGAAATCGCCCGCCGGGCGCTGGCGCTCGCCGCCCGGCTGTGCCGCGAGCACGCTCCCGTCGCCGCCATCGGGCTCACCGGCCAGATGCACGGCGTCGTGCCGCTGAACGCCGCGGGACAGGCCGTCGGCCCGCTGTACACCTGGCAGGATGGCCGCGGCGACCTGAAGGAGAACGGCGTCTCGACCGCCGAAGCGCTCACGCAGGCGCTGTCCATGCCCGTCGCCACCGGCTACGGGCTGGCTACGCACGTCTACAACCGCCGCCACGGCCTGGACGCCGCTTCGCTGACCACCATCGGCGGCTACGTGGGCATGCGCCTGACCGGCCGGACCGCGCCGCTTTTGCACGCCTCCGACGCGGCCAGCCTGGGCGGCTATCACGCGGACGCCTATGCCTTCGACGAAAAAGCCCTGGCGCTTTCCGGGGGCGCGCTGCCCGCGTCCACGCCGCGCGCCGAATGGCTGGGCGAAACGCCCGACGGCGTCCCCGTGGCGGTGTCGCTGGGCGACAATCAGGCCAGCTTCCTGGGCGCGGTGGACGAGCCGGCGCGCACCGCGCTGGTGAACATCGGCACGGGCAGCCAGATTTCCGTGTGCGCGGATCGGTTCGCGCAAAGCCCCGCCTTCGACACGCGGCCCTTCACCGAAGGGCGGTATCTGCTGGTCAACTCGCCCCTGTGCGGCGGGCGCAGCTACGCGCTGCTGGAACGCTTCCTGCGGCAGTGCGCCTCGCTGGCCGGAACCGCGCCGGACGCGCCGCTCTACGACGTTATGAACCGCCTCGCCGGTGAAACGGACGCGGACGGCCTGACCGTTGACACGCGCTTTTCGGGCACGCGCGCCGACCCGGCCCGCCGGGGCGCGATCACCGGCCTGGGCGAAAACAACTTCACGCCCGCGCACTTCGTCCGCGCGACGCTTGAGGGCATGGCGCGCGAGCTTTTCGAGGGCTACGAGGCCATGCGGCCTTTTCTGCCCGCGCAGCCCGCGCTGCTGGCCGCCTCGGGCAACGCCGTGAAGCGCAATCCGGCGCTGCAGGATATACTGCGCGGCATGTTCGGCCTGCCGCTCGTCCTCTCCCCCTGGCGCGAGGAAGCCGCCCGGGGCGCGGCGCTGTTTGCGCTGAGCCTGCTGTGACCCTCTTTCAGACGATCGATTCCGGATTTCCCCGCCTCCGCATATCCTTTTGCGGAGGTGATTTTTATGA
>JAFZRB010000089.1 GCA_017620115.1 Clostridia bacterium
ATCAGGACGCGCTCCGCGCGCTGGCCGCGCAGGCGCTGGGCGACGCGCTCGAACAGATGCGCGTCATGCGCGCCCGGGAAGGCGACGCCCTGCGCGAGGACATTGCCTCCCGCGTGAACCGGCTGGAGGCCATGACCGCGCAGATCGAGGAAAGGTATCCCGCGACGGTGAGGGAATACCAGCAGAAGCTCGAAGCGCGGGTTCAGGAACTGCTGGGCGGCGTGTCGGTGGACGAGCAGCGCCTCCTTCAGGAAGTGGCCCTCATGGCCGACCGGAGCGCCATCGCCGAGGAAACGGTGCGGCTTCACAGCCATTTTCAGCAGATTCGCGGCTTTATGGAGGCGAACGAGCCCACGGGCCGCAAGCTGGATTTCATCGTGCAGGAACTGAACCGCGAGGTGAACACCATCTCGTCGAAGTCGCAGGACGTGCCCATCACGAACCTCGTGGTGGAGGCGAAGGCCGAGATTGAGAAAATCCGCGAGCAGGTTCAGAACGTGGAATAACGATTGCGGGGGAGGTGCTTTTGTGCCGCTCAAGCTCATCAACATCGGATTTGGCAATATTGTTTCCGCCAATCGGGTCATCGCCATCGTCAGCCCGGAGGCGGCTCCCGTCAAACGCATGGTTCAGGACGCAAGGGAGCGCGGTCTTTTGATCGACGCCACCTGCGGAAGACGCACGCGCGCCGTGCTGGTCACGGACAGCGAACACATCGTGCTCTCCGCCGTGCAGCCGGAGACGATCGCGCATCGTCTTGAGGCGCGCGAATTGATTACGGACGAGGAAGAGGAGGCATAGCCGGCTATGCACCACAGAGAAGTGACGTTTGTGATTTCCGGCCCTTCGGGCGTCGGCAAAGGGACGATCTGCGACCGGCTCATCCGTGAAATGGACGGCGTCGCGCTGTCTGTTTCCTGCGCCACGCGCGCGCCGCGCAGGCTGAAGGACGGTTCGATGGAAACGGACGGCGTGCACTATCATTTCATTACCCCGGAGCGGTTCGAGGCCATGATCGACGAAGGCGATTTCTATGAATACGCCTGCGTCCACAGCGGCTACTACGGCACCTCGCGCAGCTTCGTGGAACGCCAGAAGGAAGCGGGAAACGACGTCATTCTGGAAATCGACATGCAGGGCGCTCTGCAGGTGAAGGCGACCGATCCGAGCGCCGTGCTGATCTTCATTCTTCCGCCCTCCTATGAGGAGCTCAGGCGGCGGCTGGTGGGCCGCCAGTCTGAAACGCCCGAGCAGGTGGAAAAACGCCTGTCCGACGGATTGGGGCAGCTGGCCTTCGCCTATGTTTACGACTACATCGTGGTCAACGACGATCTGGACGAGGCGGTTGCGGCCGTGGCCGATATCATTCGGGTCAGCCGCAGGCGCACCGTGAACAATAAAAAGACGCTCGACGACATAAAACGTTCTTTTCTGGAGGTAAAGTGATATGCCCATGATCAATCCCCCCATCGGCGAATTGCTCGACACGGTCGCCTGCCGTTATACCCTGGCTGTGGAGGCCGCCAAGCGCGCCCGCCAGCTGGTGGCCGGCGCACAGCCGCTGGTCATGCCCAAGGACACCAAGCCGCTGGTCATAGCCATCGACGAGATCAACCGCGGCCTGATCACCTACACCCGCGACGAAAGCGTTCCGACGCCCGAAATGGAAGGCGAGGACAAGGAATTCGACGCCGCCATACACAACATCGAATGACAGGCGCTTTGAGACAGGCGCGGAAAGGAGCGGAACATGCTGAACGGGAAGTGCGTCGTGCTGGGCGTCACGGGCGGTATCGCGGCCTACAAGGCCTGTGAAATCGTCAGCCGCCTGAAGAAGCTTCATGCGAACGTGCGCGTAGTCATGACCGAGCATGCCTGCCGCTTCGTCGCGCCGCTCACCTTTGAAACGCTTTCAGGCAATCAGGTGGCTGTGAGCTCGTTTGAGCATACGTTCGAGATCGAGCACATTTCGCTGGCCAAGGCGGCGGACATCATGCTCGTCGCGCCTGCCACGGCCAACATCATCGGCAAGATCGCCTGCGGCATCGCGGACGACCTGCTCTCGACCACCGCCATGGCCGTTACAGCGCCTATGCTCATCGCTCCAGCCATGAACAGCGCCATGTACCGAAGCGCCGCCACCCAGCGCAACCTCGATATACTGCGCGAGCGCGGCGCGCTGTTCGTGGGGCCGGAAAGCGGCATGCTGGCCTGCGGCGACAACGACATCGGCCGCATGAGCGAGCCGGAAACCATCGTAAAGCGCGTCTGCGAAGTACTCTGTCCGCGGCGCGATCTGGAGGGGAAGCGCGTGCTGGTCACGGCCGGCCCCACGCGGGAAATGATCGACCCCGTGCGCTTCCTGTCCAACCGTTCCACCGGCAAAATGGGCTACGCCATCGCCGAGGCCGCCGCGGCGCGCGGCGCGCGGGTGACGCTGGTGTCCGGCCCGGTGACGCTCGTCGCCCCGTCCGGCGTGGAGCGCGTCGATATTCTGTCCACGCTCGACCTGTACAACGAAGTGACGGCGCGCGCAAAGCAGGCCGACATCGTAATTCAGGCCGCCGCGCCCGCCGATTTCCGCCCGGCTGAAACGGCCGCGCATAAGATCAAGAAGGACGGAAGCGGCATGGCGCTGCAGCTCGTGCCGAATCCGGATATCGCCGCTCAGCTGGGGCGCGACAAGCGCGACGGACAGCTGCTCGTCGCCTTCGCGGCGGAGACCGACGACCTCATTGCCAACGCGCAGAGCAAGCTGGCGAAGAAAAACGCCGATATGGTCGTGGCCAACGACGTGACCATGCCCGGCGCGGGCTTCGGCGTGAATACCAACTGCGTGACGCTCATCACGCGCGAGGATCAGCGGTCGCTGCCGCTGATGAGCAAGCGCGAGGTGGCCGACGCCATACTCGACCGCGCGCTGGAGCTGATGCGCGCATGACGGAGTACGCCGAGGTTATCGTCGATCTCTCCAGCGAGCAGGTCGACAGGCTGTTCACCTACCGCGTTCCGGAGGGCATGAAGCTCGCGCCGGGCCAGCGGGTGGAGGTGCCGTTCCGCACAAAAAGCCTGGAAGGCTTTGTCATAGAACTTCGCGAGACGACCGAGCTGGACGAGAAAATCATCCGCCCGGTTCTTCGCGTCCTTGAGGATTATCCGGCGATTCTGCCGGAGCTGGTCGAGCTGGCGCAGTGGATGAAGGGAAAATATCACTGCAATCTTGTGGACGGGCTCAGGCAGATGATTCCCTCGCAGATGCGCGGCGGGCGGGTGCGTGAAAAGACCGTGGACGTGGCTCGCCTCGCCGTTCCGGCGGAGGAAGCCGAGGCCGCGCTCGCGGCGGACAGGCGCGCGCCGAAGCGTCAGGAGGCGCTGCGCGCGCTCATCGAAGGCCCTAAGCCAGTGCCGTTTCTCAACGCCATTGCGCCGGGCGCTGTGAAAAAGCTCGCGCAGATGGGGCTCGCGGTCATCGAATCGAGCGAGGTGCGCCGCACGCCCTACGCGGCGCTGACCGGCTCCGCCGCGCCGGATCCAGAACTGATGCCCGGCCAGAAGGCGGCGGTTCAGCGCATCAGCCAGGCCCTTGACGAAAATGGCGGTCGGTTCCTGCTGCACGGCGTGACCGGCAGCGGCAAAACGGAGGTCTATATCCGCGTCATCCGCCGCGCCATGGCCATGGGACGCGGGGCGATCATTCTCGTGCCGGAGATTTCGCTCACGCCGCAGATGGTGGACTGGTTCCGCAGGCGGTTCGGCGGCGACGCGGCGGTGCTGCACTCGCGCCTGTCGGCGGGAGAGCGTTTCGACGAATGGAAACGCATCCGCTCAGGCGAGGCGAAGGTGGTCATCGGCGCGCGTTCGGCGGTGTTCGCTCCGCTGGAGAAGATAGGCGTCATCATCGTGGACGAGGAGCACGAATCCAGCTATATATCCGACAAGCGCCCCCGTTACGACGCGCGCGACATCGCCCGCTGGCGCTGCGACCATCACGGCGCGGCGCTGATCCTGGGCAGCGCGACGCCGTCCATATCCACCTACATGAAGGCCATGCCGGGCGTGAAGCCCGCGAACCGTCTGGAACTCATCGAAATGAACGAGCGCGTTCAGGGACGCGCGCTGCCAGAGGTGGAAATCGTCGACATGCGCGCCGAGCTGGTGCGGGGCAACCGCTCCATCTTCAGCGCGGCGCTGGCGGACGCCCTAAAAGACTGCCTCGAAAGCGGGCATCAGGCGATCCTTTTCATCAACCGGCGCGGCTATTCCACGTTTGTGTCCTGCCGGGCGTGCGGTTATGTGGAACGCTGCGATCAGTGCGACGTGTCGATGACCTATCACCAGGCGGACGGCATGCTGCACTGCCACTACTGCGGCGACATGCGCCTGCCGCCGAAGATCTGTCCGAAGTGCGGCAGCAAGTTCATCAGGTATTTCGGCGCGGGCACGCAGAAGGTGGAGGAAGAGGTCGCCCGGCTGTTTCCGCAGGCGCGCGTGTCGCGCATGGACATCGACACCACCGGCGCGAAGGACGCGCACGAGAAGATCCTCGGCGCGTTCCGGCGCGGCGAGACGCAGGTGCTCGTGGGCACGCAGATGATCGCCAAGGGGCTGGATTTCCCGAACGTAACGCTGGTGGGCGTGGTGGCGGCCGATCTGTCGCTGCACGTGCCGGATTACCGCAGCGTTGAGCGCACGTTCCAGCTCATCACGCAGGTGGCCGGGCGCGCGGGCCGGGCGGAGTATCCGGGCCGGGTGGTGCTGCAGACCTACGATCCGGATCACTACGGCATCCAGCTGGCGGCCAAACAGGACTACCGGGCGTTTTATTTCAGGGAAGAGAAGATGCGTCGGCGCGGGCTCTATCCGCCGTTTACGGTGCTGGCGCGGCTTCTGGTCTCATCGAAGAGCGAGGACACGGCCAGGACTGTGGCGAAGGCGTTGGAGGGCCGGATGAATGGGCTTTTGGACGCTCATCCCGACTGGCGGCGCGACGTCGTGCAGATGCGCGCGCTGGAAGCGCCGTTAAAGCTCTTGCGCGGCGAGGCGCGCTGGCAGGTTTTTATCAAGATGTACGCGCGGGAATGCGCGGATGAAGTCGTATCGCAGATGGAGCTCCTGGAACGGCAGGCCTTCGAGGGCGCGCGCGTGGAGCTGGAGGTCAATCCGAACGCGATGCTGTGATTGATTCGGGGAAAGGGGACAAAACCATGGCGGTTCTGAAGATCATGAAACTGGGTGTGGACGATGTGCTTCGCAAGAAAGCCCATCCGGTTAAGCTCATAGACAGGCGCACGCAGGCGCTGCTCAAGGATATGGCTGAAACGATGTACGCCGCGGAAGGCGTGGGGCTGGCCGCCCCGCAGGTTGGTATCCTGCGCCGCATAGCGGTCATCGACGTGGGCGACGGGCTGGTGGAGCTCATCAATCCGGAAATCATTTCCGCCGAAGGCGCGGAGGTCGGCCCGGAGGGATGCCTGAGCGTGCCCGGACGCCGCGGCACTGTGGAGCGGCCCACGAAGGTTGTCGTGAGGGCGCTGGATCGCAAGGGCCGCCAGATCGAGTTCACAGCCGAAGGTTTTTTCGCCCGAGCGGTGTGCCACGAGCTGGATCACCTGGACGGCATCGTCTATGTGGACAAGATGATCGAGGACGTGACCGAGCAGATGAAGAAGGAAGAAGAGGGGGAAGTCTGAGTTGCGCATCGCCTTTATGGGAACGCCGGAGTTCGCCGTTCCGTCTCTGAGGGCGCTCATCGACGCAGGCTACGAGGTCGCAGGCGTGTTTACCCAGCCCGATCGGCCCGCCGGGCGCGGCAATAAGCTGACGGCCTGTCCCGTCAAGCTGCTCGCTCAGGAGAAGGGCGTTCCAGTCTATCAGTTCGAGAAGATCCGCCGCCGCGAGGGCCGGGAGGCGCTCGAAGCGCTGAAGCCCGACCTCGTCGTCACGGCCGCGTTCGGGCAGATCCTCTCGCAGCGCATCCTCGACATACCGCCGCTGGGCACGCTGAACGTTCACGCCTCGCTGCTGCCCGCATACCGCGGCGCGGCACCGATCAACTGGTGCATCGCGCTGGGCGAGAAGAAGGCCGGCGTTACGACGATGTTTACGGACATCGGCATCGACACCGGGGATATGGCGCTGTCGGCCGAGACCGAAATCGGCGAGCTGGAAACGGCGGGCGAGCTGACCGTTCGCCTGAGCGAGATGGGCGCGAAGCTGCTCGTCGAAACCATTCGCCGCATCGAGGACGGCACCTGCCCCCGCGTGAAGCAGGACGAATCGAAGATGAGCCATCAGCCCATGCTCAGCCGCGAAGACGGCCTGATCGACTGGACGATGAGCGCGGAAGAAATCGCCTGCCGCGTGCGCGGATTCAATCCGTGGCCGGGCACGTTCACCTATATGCCGGACGGCGGCGCGATGAAGCTGTGGCTGGCGCGCGCTGCGGAGAACCAGGGCGGCGGCCGGCCGGGCGAGGTGATCGAGGCCTCGGCGAAGAAGGGGCTGCTCGTCGCGTGCGGCGAAGGCGCGCTGGAGGTGCTCGAAATGCAGGCCCCCGGCTCGAAAAGGATGAATGCCAAAGCCTACCTGATGGGCAAACCGATGCCCGTCGGAATGCTGTTCAGCAGGGAGAGACAATAAATGGGCGATCAGCGCTTTGATAAACCGAAACCCAGAACACGCGAAAACAGCGTGGCCCGCCGTCCATACGAATGGAAACCGGAGGGCGGGAAGCATGAAACGCGGCAGGACGGCCGCCGTCTCGTTCCGGGCGGAGCGGGACGGCCGGGCCAGAACCGCGGCTCGGAGGGCGAACGCCGTCCGTTTGGCGCCCCAAAGGATGGGCCGGGGTTCGTCCGCAGGCCGGGCGGCAAACCGGCGGCCGGCGCGCCGAAAAACATGGACGCCCGCAAGCTGGCGCTGAGCGCGCTGTGCGATGTGACCATCGCGGACGCCTACGGCAACATCGCGCTGGACAAGCGCCTGCGCGAGGCTGACCTGTCCCCGGAGGACAAGCGGCTGGCCACAAATATCTTCTATACTGCGCTGGAAAACCGCATGTATATCGACTACCTGCTCGCGCAGTTCATCGAGCACATGCCGGAGGAGCAGGTTGTGCGCGAGCTTTTGCACATCGCCGCGGCGCAGATTCTGTTTATGGACCGCGTGCCGGATTACGCGGCGGTGGACGAGGCCGTGAATCAGATCAAGGCCTTCAACCGCGCCCAGTACGCGCCGATGGTAAACGGCGCGCTGCGCAATCTCATCCGCGCGCGGGACGCGGGCGAGCTCAAAACGCCCGACCGGGCGACGAATCCCGTGCGCTATCTCTCGATCATGCACTCGCTGCCGGAGACCATGGTGGCCCGGCTGGTGGACACCTACGGCGAGGCGACGGCGGAGGAGATCGTGTCGTTCAAACCCAGCGAGCACTGGGAAACCGTGCGGCCCAACCTGAACGAGCTGGACGACGCCGCGTTTGAAAAGCTGATGGATGGGCGCGGCTGGCATTTCATGCCGGGCACCGTGCCGCACAGCTGGCACGTGATCGGCGCGGGCGATCTGCCCTCCGATCCTGATTACCGCCGGGGCCTTTTCAGCATCCAGTCGGAGAGTTCCATGCTGGCGGCGATGGCCGTCGGCGCGCGCCCGGGCATGAATATCATCGACGCCTGCGCGGCCCCGGGCGGCAAGACCGCGCTGATGGCCGAGCAGATGCAGGGTTCCGGCCGGGTGTACGCGTTCGAGCTGCACGAGCACCGCGTGGAGCTCATCAAGAAGACGGCGCTGCGGCTGCGTCTCTACAACATCCGGCCTGTGGCCACGGACGCCACTGTGCTGCGGCCGGAGAATGAGGACGCGATGGACGCCGTGCTGCTTGACGCGCCGTGCACCGGCCTGGGCGTCATGACCAGCAAGCCCGACCTTAAATACCGCCTGAAGGACGAGAAGATCGAATCGATCGTCGAGACGCAGAGAAAGCTTTTGGACACCTGCTGCCGCTATGTGAAACCGGGCGGCACGCTGGTCTATTCCACCTGCACGCTTTTGAAGGATGAAAACGGAGATCAGATCGCTTCGTTCCTTGAACGTCATCCTGAATTTGAGCCGATCGCCGACGACAGCTGGCTGCCGGACAGGCTGAAGCCGTATTTCAGGAACGGAACGATCCAGCTGCTGGCTCATCGCGACAAGGGTATGGAGGGATTCTTCATCGCCCGGCTGCGCCGCGCGAGGTAGGGCATGGAACAGCTGCTGTCGATGAACCTGGACGAGCTGACCATCTGGCTGAAGGCGCAGGGCTTTCCGGCCTTTCGCGCCAGGCAGCTCTACGAATGGCTGATGAGAGGCGCGGCGTTCGAGGAGATGAGCAATCTCCCGAAGGATTTCCGCGCGAAAATGGCGCTCTCAGCCGAGGCCAACCCGGTGCGTATCCGCGACGCTCTCGTATCGAAGCTGGACGGCACGGAAAAATATCTCTACGAGCTGGAGGACGGCAACCTGATCGAAGGCGTTCTGATGCGTTATCACCATGGCAACACCCTCTGCCTGTCCACGCAGGTGGGCTGCCGCATGGGCTGCGCGTTCTGCGCCTCCACGCTGGAGGGCTGCGTGCGTTCGCTCACGCCGGCTGAAATGCTTGGGCAGATCGTCGCGGTCAACCGCCGCCTGAACGGCGAAGGCCGCGTGGGCACCGTGGTGCTGATGGGCAGCGGCGAACCGCTGGACAACTACGACAACGTCATGAAATTCCTGCGCCTCATGAGCGACGAGCGGGGTCTCAATATGTCGCTGCGCGGCGTGTCGCTCTCCACCTGCGGGCTGGTGCCGAACATGTACCGCCTGGCGGAGGAGGGCCTGCCGGTGACGCTGTCGCTGTCGCTGCACGCGCCGAACGACGAGATACGCCGCAAGCTCATGCCCGTGGCGAAGGCATACGCCATCGATGATGTGCTTGCCGCCTGCCGGAACTATGTCGAAAAAACCGGCCGCCGCGTGATCTTCGAGTACGCCATGGTGGGCGATCTGAACTGCGAGCCGGCCCACGCCGACGAATTGGCGCGCCGATTGCGCGGGCTGCAGTGCCATGTGAACCTGATCCCGCTCAACGAGATCAGGGAGCGCGACGCGCTCAAAGCTCCGACGCCCTCACAGGTGGAGCGCTTCATGAAGCGCCTGCAGGAGAGGCACATCTCCGTCACCCGCCGCCGCGAGATGGGCGACGACATACAGGGCGCGTGCGGCCAGCTGCGAAGGCGCACTCTGATGAATGAAGAATCGAAAACAAGAAATGGGGAATGAACGCTTCGGCGGATTCCCCGCATCGTTATAAATTATGCGAATTGATACGGAGGGCGCTTTCGTTGAAAGTATTTGCTCTGACGGACAAGGGGCGCGTGCGTTCAGTCAACCAGGACGCCTTTTATGAACCCCGACCCGGTGAAACGTTTGCCGTGATTGCGGACGGCATGGGAGGGCATCAGGCGGGCGACGTCGCCAGCGTCATGGCTGTCGAGGAATTCACGCGCTGGCTCAAGTGCGCGCCGCGTCTCAGCGAGGAAACGATGCGCTATGCCGTTTCCGAGGCCAATCGCACGGTCTATCTGAAATCGCGCGCGGATAAAGACAAAGCCGGCATGGGCACGACGCTGACGGCTCTGTGGATGGACGACGACAGCGTGCTGCTGGCGCATATCGGCGACAGCCGCGCCTACCGCTTGCGCGACGGCGAGCTGAGACAGATGTCTCAGGATCACAGCCTGGTGAGCGAGCTGGTGGAGAGCGGCCAGCTCACGGAGGAAGAGGCGCGCGTCCATCCAAAGCGTAACATCATCACCCGCGCCCTGGGCACGGCCAGCCGCGTCGAGCCGGACATCAGCCGCTGCAACCGGAAAAAAGGCGACGTGTGGCTGCTGTGCACGGACGGGCTCACCAACTACATGAGCCGCGAGGAGCTGCAGAGCGTTCTCAAAAGCCGCCGCAAATGGCAGAACAAGGCCGAGGAGCTCGTGAAAAAGGCGCTCGGCCGCGGCGGTTCGGATAACGTGACGGTGCTTATCATCGTCTGCGACGGAGGTGCCTCATGAAGCAGCCGCCGCTTTCAGGACGATATGAGCTGGAGGAGATCGTCGGAACGGGCGGCATGTCGGTCGTATACCGGGCCTGGGATCTCAAGAGCGACCGGGAGGTCGCCGTGAAGGTGCTACGCCTGGAATACCTGACGGACGTCGATTTCGTACGCCAGTTCAACCGGGAAGCGCAGGCCGCCTCGAAGATGTCCCATCCGAACATCGTCGGCATGTACGATGTGGGGCAGGACGGCGACACGCGCTATCTCGTCATGGAATATGTCAAGGGCATTACGCTCAAGGAACTGATCCGCCAGAAAGGCCAGATCAGGCCGCAGCGCGCGATCCAGATGACGCTGAAGATCCTGGCGGCCATCGACCACGCCCACAGGAACCACATCGTCCATCGTGATATAAAGCCGCAGAATATCCTCGTGGACGCCGAGGGCCGCGTGAAGGTGGCCGATTTCGGCATCGCCCGCGTGGTCGATTCGGCCTCGAACACAGGCGGCGGCAACGTGCTGGGTTCCGTGCACTATTTCTCGCCGGAGCAGGCGCGCGGCGCG
>JAFZRB010000090.1 GCA_017620115.1 Clostridia bacterium
CTCCTCTCTCAATCACTGGACGCATTATACCAGAGCCGCGCGGGGTATAAAATGGGCATTCCCGCCGGTTTGCCTCAAATTCAGACAAACAGGCGTGAATGCCCAAAACAAAAGCAGACGCGCCGTTTCACGCGCCCGCCCCGGTATGGAATTACAATTCTCTGCTGCGCCGCAGCATTTCAACGGTCATACCCCGGCCCAGCTCGCAGAGGCGGAAGAACTGCCTCTCCATGTCGGTGCTCATGCCGTGGTTCAGCCAGTCGATCACCTGGCCGAAACACTCGCACTTGTGAAACTGCACGAGCACGGCTTTGTCCTCGTCGGATACATCCATGCCGGCCGATACGTTGCCGATAAACTTTTCCGCCACATAACCGCAGATGTCCAGCAGATACTGCTCGATGATATCCCGGCTGGCGGAGCTGTAGATGTGATAGACGGCGCGCTTGTGCGACGTGGTCAGCCGCAGCGCCGCGCTCAGACAGGCGGAGAGGGAGTCCACGCCCCCGCACTCCTGCGCGATGCGGTCCGCGTCGTCCTTCACGATGGCCTCGATCAGGCTCGGCATATCGGCGAAGTGATAATAGAACGTGTTGCGGTTGACACCGCAATCCTCGACGATGTCTTTGACGGATATTTTGTTCAGAGGCTGCTCGTCCAGCAGCTTCAGAAACGATTCCATAATGGCTTTGCGCGTAAGGGACGACACTCTTCTTTTCCTCCTCAAGTGTGGCGGCAAATCATATGGCATGAATTAGATACCACTTATTTAAGCGCATTGATGATAGTCATATCTTCTCCGGCTTCTTATCTCCGGGATATCATACGCTTTCTCACTCGATTATACCACCTTTCTCGTGTTTTGCAACATTAATCAGCGGTTACTTAACAACTATTCTTCCCGTTTGTTCCTTCCATGTCGCGGAAGATGAATGCAATCCAAGAAAGAATGTGGTATAATACCCTCAGATGCAGAAAGGTTTCGCCGCTTTTGACAAAGCGAGCGGTTCGTGCTATTTGGGGAAAGCAAAAAAGGAAAGGTGGTTTATTGATGAAAAAGAAACTGATCGCATATCTCGGCGGCGGCCGTCTGACGAGGGAAGACGCCCTCATGCTGACCCATGTCAATATCGCGTTCGGCAAGTTGGAACCAGATGGAACCATCCGTGAAAAGTCGCTGGCCGAGGGGGAAATCGAAAAATACAAAAGCTGGAACCCGGAACTGAAATTCATTCTGTCCCTTGTTCAAACACAATCCAACTCCTTCACATCGGTCTGCGCCAGCAAAGAATACATGCGCAGGATGGGCGAGGAAGCTGTCAGGATCGTCGCCTCGACCCCGTACGACGGCATCGACCTCGACTGGGAATATCCCTGCGTTCCTTCCAACGGGCAGGACACATGCCCCGAAGACAAGTACCGCTTTACCGAGCTGATAAAGACGCTCAGGGAACATCTCGACGCGACGGGCAGGCATCATATCCTGACGATCGCGGCCGGCGCGGACCTGTATTACGCCGAATGCACGGAACTTAACAAAATCGCAAAATACCTCGATTACATCAACCTGATGACCTACGATCTCAAGTGCGGGTTCCACGCGCTGGCCGGGCATCACACCCCACTTTATTCCTCGACCGGCGATTATTTCAGAAACAGCTGCGATCAGGCCCTGCGCCTTTTCCATGACCGCGGCGTGCCGAAGGAAAAGCTTCTGCTCGGCGCAGCCATGTATTCGCGGATGGCCGAGGGACTCCAGGACAGGAACCACGGCCTTCTTCAGATCTGCCGAAAGCCCTTTGGGTACGGCCCCGTCTATTCAGCGCTCGCAAAGGAGTATATTGATAAGAACGGCTACGTGCGTTACTGGGATGACGAGGCCAAGGCGCCGTGGCTTTTTAACGGCAGCACGTTCATTTCCTATGACGATCCGGAATCGATGCGCTGCAAGGCGCAGTACGTACTCGACCATGATTACGGCGGCGTTTTTTACTGGGAACACAGCTGCGACGACACGGGTGCCCTTCTCGGCGCGCTGTACGACGTTCTGAAAGGATGGTAACTCATGGCTTATACGCTGGCTTTGAAAATGGCCAGCATGTCGGATTCGCGAAGCAGCTTGGCGGAACCCTTCGCGCCGTCCACGCCTACGGCGCACTTATGGGCCATGGTTTTCAGGTCGTCCGCCGTGGCGCTGACGCCCAGCTCCCGCAGATTGGTTGGCATTTTGATGCGGCGGAAGAACGCCTCCAGCGCCTCGATGCCCTTCAGGGCGATTTCCTCATCCGAACCGACGGGATTGACGCCCATTACGTTGATCGCGAATTGTTTGAACCGGGGCAGACACTCCCTGTACACATACCTGGCCCAGCTTCCCCACACGGCGGTGAGCCCTGCGCCATGGGCCACATCGTACAGCCCGCCCAGTTCATGCTCCAGCTTGTGGGTCATCCAGTCGCCGCCGTCGTTTCCGCAGCCCGTCAGTCCATTGTGGGACAGACTGCCCGCCCACATGATCTCGGCCCGGGCGTCGTAGTTCTTCGGGTCTTTCACAAGGATTTCAGCATTCTTCATCACCGTGCGCAGCAGCCCTTCGGCGATGGCGTCGGTGATTTCCATGTTTCCGCCATTGGTGAAGTAGCGTTCCATGGTGTGCATCATGATGTCGGCGCAGCCGCAAGCGGTCTGGTAATCGGGCAATGTCATGGTCAGCTCCGGGTTCATGATGGCGAATTTGGGCCTGCCGAAATCGCTGCTGTA
>JAFZRB010000091.1 GCA_017620115.1 Clostridia bacterium
ATCGCAATAGGATGCTGGTCGCGACGATAACACCTCATCAGTCGCCTGCGGCGACAGCTTCCCCTCCAGGGGAAGCCCCTTTGAGCCCTCCAAACTCCAATTTACCGGATCAAATGAGACAGCCCTGTACAAAGACTGTCCGGCTATTGTATTTTCCCGGCGGATGGAGTATAATTCGTAACTGGACGGGCCGGGAAACCGGAAGGCCTGAGCACCAGAGCAATCGATGGGAGGAATATTCATGATCTTTGATCGGGGCGACAAGATCGTCTTTATCGGCGATTCCATATCCGACTATGAGCGGGCCCGGCCGGTGGGCGAAGGACTGTTCAACGCCTGGGGCCGCAGCTATGTGGCCGACGTGGGCAGCCTGCTCACCTGCATGTATCCGGAAGAGCATCTGCGCGTGGTGAACATGGGCGTCAGCGGCAATCAGGCGAGGGATCTGGAGGCGCGATGGCAGACGGACGTGCTGGATCTGAAGCCCGACTGGGTGAGCGTGCTCATCGGCATCAACGACGTGTGGCGTCAGTTCGACGTGCCGGAAATCAAAGAGCAGCACGTCTCCCCGGAGGACTACGAAGCCTGCCTGCGCCGCCTGATCGCTCTCACCAGGCCTCAGGTAAAGGGCATGATCTTCATGACGCCCTACATCATGGAGCCCAATAAGGCCGATCCCATGCGCGCGCGGATGGATCAATACACCGCCATCGTGAAGAAGCTGTGCGCGGAAAACGGCTTCCCCTGCGTCGACCTGCAGGCCGGCTGGGACAGGCTGTTCGAGCACATGCATCCCATGAGCATCGCCTGGGACCGCATCCATCCCAATCAGACCGGCTGTATGTACATCGCCAAGCAGTTCCTCTCCGCCGTGGGATTCGACAGGTAAAAAATGAACGCGGGAAAGCCGGCAAAGCGCGTCGATGGCTTCGCCGGCTTTCTTGCGCTTTCCCCCATTCAGCCCCGGTCTTTCCCGCGCACGATCAGCCGATCCAGCGCCGCCAGCAGCGCGGGGAGCAAAAACAGGATCAGTAGGATCGCCGACAGCGCTCCCGTCGAGATCGTCCGGCATATTTCCGCCACCGTGGGATCCGAATACGTATAGCCGAGGATAGCCGTTACCAGAACGAGGATCATGCCGGATGTCATGATCGAGTGGACGGAGCCGTCATAGGCCGCCTCCAGCGCCTCGGGAACGCTTTTGCGCTTCCGGTTTTCCCGGGACTAACCGGTAATCAGGCTCCCGTTATCTATGGTCGCGCCCATCAGGATGCATTCCCCGATCAACAGCGCGAGGAAGTAAATGCTGTAGCCCTGCCAGCCGACCACCGTCACCGTGATATACACGCCGCACTGAACGATCAGCACCAGCAGCGCCGGCACGACGAGGGACCGGAATGAGATCAGCACGATCAGGAAGATCGCGGCGGCGGTCATCATGGTAATCGTCCGCAGTTCCCCGGAAAAGGAGCGCTGCATTTCGTAGCTCATCGCCGAATTGCCGATCAGGTAGTATTCGCCCATCAGCTCTTTTCCCGCGTCCGTCAGCGTCTCCATCAGCGCTTCCGTCTCTTCCGATTCAACGGGAAGCGCCGTATACACGATCATCCGGGAATAGCGGGCGGATTTCAGCATGCTCATGCCGCTGTCCAGCTTTTCCTTCGCCCCGGCGATCATGTCCCGGGCTTCCTGGCTGATCAGCGCTGAGAACAGCCTGTTGTTCAGCAGCGTGTCATGCACATAGCCGAAGAGCTCCGGAATGGTCATTTTCTGTTCGGACGCCGGCAGCGGCGACCCCGCGAAGCGGAGAGAATAAACCGTTTCCAGCATGGAAGGATCGAAGCCGCCGATTTCTTCGCCGGCCGCGATCCCCATGCTGCCGCCGAGGCCGCTCAGCGCGCCGGACAGCTCCTCCGCCGTGTAAGCCTTTTCGAAAATGCCCGGATAGCCCAGAACCTGCGTCACGCCGTCCCGCGTTTCCAGCGTCCCGGCCAGCTCCGCCATCCTGTCCTCGTCCTTGTTTTCATACACGATCACCAGGGGATTCTCCGCCGGGAATATGTCCGCGATGGGATCGACCTTCGCCAGGGTGTAGGCGATCTGCGTGTTGCCCTGCAGGACGTAAAACGCGGCGAGCATCGCGACGAACGCGCAGGCCAGAACAAACCGCCGCCGGCAGCTGAAGCGGGAGAGCCGTTCCATGGAAACATGAGGCGTTTTCTTGGCGCTCCGTTCGACCAGGCGATCCGCCAAAATCACGATCCCGGGCAGCGCCGTCAGCGCGCAGATCAGGCTGATCAGCACCCCCTTGGCCAGCACGACGCCCAGGTCGAGGCCGATCCTGAATTTCATGAAAGCCAGGGCGAGCAGCCCGGCAGCGGTGGTCATCGCGCTGCTCGACACCGCGGAGAAACAGTTGCGGATCGCCGCCGCCATGGCTTCGCGCTTCTCAAGCCCGGCGGATTTTTCCTGCCGGTAGCGGTTCATCAGCATGACGGAATAGTCGATGGACAGCACGAGCTGCAAAACCGCGGCCATCGACGAGGTAACATAGGAAATTTCCCCGAGAAACACGTTCGTTCCCTCGTTGATCATCACGGCGATACCGATATTGATCAGGAACAGAAAGGGTTCGCACCAGGATCGGCACATCAGCAGCAGTATGGTCACCAGAATCGCGATCGCGACCAGCAGCAGCAGGGCCGGAACGCCGTCCGCCCCGGGATTGTCGTTCCGGAAAACCGTATGATACTCCTGAAAGTCCTTCTGAAGCGCGCTTTCGATCGCCCGCTCTTCAGGGGATCCGTAATCATAGGATGTGCTGATCACAAACAGCGAATAATCGCCCCGGTGATACTTCGCGCCGGCGTCATGCGCCACGCTCTCCACATAGGGTATGGCCTCCAGCTTTTTAAGAAGCTCCGCCTGCTTTGCCTCGTCCAGCCCTTCCGCCATGACCCGTATGCTCTTATCCGCGCCCATGGACGGGAACTCCGCCGCCATGATATCCATGCCCTGTTTCATGGCGGAATCATCCGGCAGGTATTTCGTCATGTCGTAATTGACGGTCACCTGCCGGGAAAGAACCATGCACGCGATCGTCAGGCAAAGCATGACGCCCAGGATCCAGTATCGCCGGGAAACGATCAGCTCTGAAACCTTCTTCATCAAAACCTCCGTGTTTTCCATTTTCCGGGCGTATATTGGCGGAGCGCTTCAGAGCGCGTCCTGACGATCGCTCGCTTTCTCAGCCGGCCTTACTTCCCGTCCCGTTCAAAGCGCAGCACGTTCCAGGACGCCTTTTTCAGCGTCGCCGTCACGACGCCGCCCTCGCAGCTGGTATCCGCGCGGCGCCGGGGCAGGATCTCGTCCGGATGCTCCCATGTATCGGCGGCCTCCGGCGAAGGGGCGTACATCTCGATATGCTCCGACAAGCGCCAGCCGTCAAAACCGCGCGCGTCCAGGCTCAAGAGCTGATCGTCGTTCAGGTCCGCGTTGATGACGAACACATTCAGCGCGCCGGCTGCCTCGTCCAGCGCCGCGGCGGCCTGAATGGTTTCCACGCCTTCAAAGCCCCCGTACTGGTTCATGTCGTCGATGGCGTAGCCCGGTACGTCGTAACGCCCGCAGACCGTCTCGCAGCGCAGCGAGACGCCCCTGGCCCAGCGGATCATCTGCGTAAACGGATAATAAGCCGTTCCCTTCCAGACATGCTCCCTGTCGGTGCGGCACAGGTTGTCCAGCCCGCCCGTGGCGCAGCCTATCTTCACGCGGTCCGCGTGGCGCAGCATCACCAGCATGGTGCTGGCAGTGCCCAGCGCGGCCAGCATTTCGTTCGTGATGGGCCGCCTGCGGCGCGTCGACCAGTCGTCCGGATCGTGGCGCACATAAGCCCTGTTGGGATCAAAGCGGAAGAACATCTCCGCGCCCTGACGGCCGCCCATTCCCAGATGCGCCTCGCCGCGCGGCCTGAACATGCTGCCGTATTCGTCGAGCGACAGCATCATCGTCTTCCTGGTGCGCAGCTTGGTGCGCAGGAAATCGCACAGCGCGATCTCCGTATTGATATACTGTTCAAACGCCTGATAGCCCGCCAGCAGCGCCTCGGGCATCTCCGGCGGCGCGGAGTGGTAATGATGCAGGGAGATATAATCCACCGTGTCATAGCACGCCTCCAGAACCTGCATATCCCAGTCGGGATAATGGTTGAGGAAGGGCGACGAGGACACGCAGGCGATGGTCTCGATGCGCGGATCCACCCACTTCATGGCCTTCGACGTCTCGTGCGCCAGCACGCCGTAGCCGCGGGGATCCCTCTCCCACGAGGAGATCTGCCACGGGCCGTCCATCTCGTTGCCCAGGCACCAGGTCTTTACGCCGTAGGGCTCCGCGTGTCCGTTCCGCCGCCTCAGATCCGACCACCACGTCCCGCCGGCGAAGTTGGTGTACTCCACGCAGTCCGCGGCGTCCTGCAGCGTGCCCGTTCCGAGGTTGACGGTGTAGATCGGAGCGGCCCCTGCCTTCTCCGCCCACTGCAGATACTCGTCGTGTCCCACGTCGTTGGGAATAAACTGGCTCCAGGCCAGATCCAGATGCGCCTTGCGCTGCGCCATGGGCCCGATGGAGTCCTTCCACTGCCAGCCGGACACGAAGTTGCCGCCCGGCAGCCGCACGCAGGGCAGCCCGGTTTCCCGCAGCGCCCCATAAAAATCCGCGCGCAGCCCCTGCGCGTCGGCCGAGGGATGCCGGGGATTATACATGCTGCCGTTGACCATGGAACCGATGGGTTCCAGGAAAGCCCCGAACAGCCGGGGCGAAATATCGCCGATCCTGTAATCCGGGTGTATCGTCATTTTCGCGTTTTTCACAGAATACCCTCCCTCATGCTTTCCATCCGGTCTTTGTCTTTACCGCGTTCACTGAAACTGAAAGGCGTAGAAATCCGCGTCCTTCAGTTCGATTTCCAGATGCACGCTCTTCCCCGCCAGCGCGCCCAGATCGCCGTCCAG
>JAFZRB010000092.1 GCA_017620115.1 Clostridia bacterium
CTCGTCACGGAGACATCTTGCCGCCATGAGGTAGTAGCACATCACGCCCTCAACTATCGCTCCGAGCCACAGGCTGATACTGTAGCACACAATGAGATGGCTCCCGCCGATCTCTGCTGAAGGTTGCAAGTTCCAGTGCAGCACCGGCATCGGCGCCGCCTCTGAAGAAGGCTACCTGACCATCGCCATCCCCGAGGACAAGCTGGAGATCGCCGCCAAGTGGTTCGACTACCTCATGTGCGACCAGTGCATGTACGAGACCTTCTACGGCCCCGAAGGCAAGATCTGGTCCTGGAATGCCGATGGCAAGTGCGAAATCGGCCCCGCGGGCGACCAGGGCGTCATGGAGTACTCTCTGGGCGTCAACGGCGCCTACTACCTGCCCGCCTTCTACTACAACGAGACCTTCGTGCAGCCCGACTACCGCGTGGAGCGCATCGAGTACATGGCGTACTATAAGGAGAACGGCTACCTGGAGAAGAACCCCTCCAACATCCTGTCCAACGCTGTGTCTCTGACGCCTGATCTGGCCGCTGAGAAGACCCAGATCTTCGCCAACCTGGAGACCATTTACGACCAGGCCGTGGCCGACATGATCATGCATGGCGTGACCGACGCTGCTTGGGACAACATGATCAACTCTCTGAAGGCCGCCGGCGCGGATCGCTATGTCGAAATCTATCAGAACGCTTACGACGAGTATCTCGCGAAATAATCATCGAAAACAGAGGCCTCGCGCCTCATGATCCGATCAAGTTTCTCGGCCTGGCATCGGCGGAAAGCCGTTGCCAGGCGTTTTTGTGT
The DNA here is from genome assembly GCA_017620115.1 of Clostridia bacterium. Taxonomy (GTDB): domain Bacteria; phylum Bacillota; class Clostridia; order Christensenellales; family Aristaeellaceae; genus Firm-10. The sequence continues at coordinate 805 of JAFZRB010000092.1, forward strand.
TCTGAAAACCTCACGCTAGGCGTGGGGTTCGGTGGAGCTTAAGCGGTGAGAGTGACAGAAAAACTCCTTTTGCTTTATAATAGCGGTGCGGTCTGGCAACTGCACGACGAGAAAGCAAAAGGAGGTCAAACGCACATGGCGAGTGACGTAAGAAGTATAGCACATACGAAGTGGAATTGCAAATACCATATAGTATTTGCACCGAAGTATCGTAGACCGTCGGGATGATGTACAGCCAGATGGACTTGTTCAGCCCAGCGTTCTCAGCACAAGGAAATAGGGAATCATACCGCCGCCGAAAATCGTGTTAAAGTACCAGAAAAAGTTGAAGAACTGCCGCCCCGGCAGCGTCCGCACCGACATGGCATAGGCGACGAGCGAGGTGAAAAACAGGCCGGTGATCAGACACATGCCCGTCGTGAACACCGATATGCGCAGCGCGTTGAAGATGTCCTTGTCCTGAAACGGCAGCGCGTAGTTTTCCAGCGTGAATCCAATGCCGCCTGATGGTGATCCACAATTGCTTTCTGCGACGCTGCCTGCGTTCCCGATTGGTGAGCGCCGAATATGTTGCCTGTGCCACAATACCACGTCCCCTCTCGTCAACACCTGAATTCAAGACTGTTTCACAAGACATCTTAAAACTGTTCCAAACCGGTACACGACCCGCGGATGCGGCATCTCATTTCCGACGTCATCGACGTGGCTGCCATTTATTGCATATTATTTGTACAAAATGGTCATTGCTGCAAATGTTTCGATGTTATAAATATTTAATGTTTGGGACTAAAACTAGGTTCCAGATAAAAGAATACTCTCACTTTATCCAACAAAGTTATGATGGCGCGAAACAAACGCCCCTGTCAATATCTTTCGTTTGCTATATATAACTTGTTTTACGGCGTGGTTTTAAACAATATTATTGCAATTATCCCTTTACAGACAGAGCCTGATCTGATACAATAGATTTGCACGAAAGGGGGTTTACTCATGGCAAATGAATATCCGGGCAGGCACGCATCGCTCTCTATCGAGAAACCTGAGGCGCTGGTGGAAATCGCCCGCGCGCTTTCTTCCCCCGTTCGGCTGGACATTCTTTATGCGCTGTGCGCCGATAACCTGAGCGTGGGCGAGCTGTCAAAAAAGCTGAATGTTCCCCTTTCCACCGTCGCGCTGTCCGTACGCGTGTTGGAGAGCGCGGGACTGATCCGCTGCGAGGAGCGCCCCGGTCAACATGGCACACAGAAGCTGTGCCTCAGCGCGGTGGACACCATCTCCATCAACATGATACCACCGGGACGGCGCTTCGAGGCGATGCCGCTGGTGCTCTCCATCCCCATTGGGGGTTATTCTGTCGCGGATGGCATCGAGCCCACCTGCGGCATGCTCTCCGAGACGCACTCGCTGGGGCCGATGGATGTGCCCTCGGTGTTCTACAGCATTTTGCGCTTCGAAGCGCAGCTGCTCTGGTTCAAGCAGGGATTCCTCGAATACCGGGTCAACGCCATCGACGACCTTTCCGCCGACAACGTGGATTTCCTGGAACTGCGTTTCGAGGCGTGTTCGGAAGCGCCGCTTTACCGTTCTCCCTGGCCGAGCGACATCTCGGTCGAGGTCAACGGCCGGAGGCTGGGCACGTGGACCTGCCCGTGTGACTGTGGCGGCCGCGCCGGCCACCTGACGCCCGGCTGGTGGGATCTGACCAACACGCAGTTCGGCTTTCTCACCAACTGGCGCGTGGATCACAGCGGCAGCTATCTGGACGGCATGCGCCTTAGTGACGTGTCTATCGTCGACCTGTGTCTGGACAGCGCGCCTTACATCAGCATCCGCATCGGCGTCGACCCAGAGGCTGAGCATCCCAACGGCATCAACCTGTTCGGCAGCCGGTTCGGCGATTACCCCCAGGAAATCAGGCTGTGTGTAGGTTATAAGATGTGAGCCGAATAAAAAAACACCCCGGCGGGCGTCACGTGGGGAGATATGAGGCAGCCGCGATACGGAGATGAAAAACAAACGGCACGGGAAATAATGGAGGAAATCAGATTTCCATCGACATTCGCAGACTGTCATTCCGAAGGAGAAAAAGCATATGAGTTATGTCAGGGAAAAACTGAATCGGAACCGCGTAAACGGCTTGCTGCGCGTCGATGGACGGCGCATGGTAAACGGCGCGGGCGAAGAGGTGTTGCTCGCGGGCTGGGGACTTGGCAACTGGCTGCTGTGCGAGGGCTACATGTGGCTGGCGCACGACCTGCCGGGCTTTGACCGGCCGCGCCGCATCGAGGCAGTGATTGCGGAGCTGGCCGGCGAGGATTACGCCGCGTCCTTCTGGCCGCGCTTCCGCGCCAATTACATCGCGGAGAAGGATTTTGAGATGATGGCGCAGATGGGCTATAACTCCGTGCGCATTCCCATCAACGCCCGGCTGTTTGTCGAGGAGGCGCCTGGCGTCCGCTTCCGCAGAGAGGGCTTTGAATGCCTCGACCGCGCGTTGGACTGGTGTGAAAAGCACAGGCTCTACGCCTTCATCGACCTGCACGGCGCGCCTGGCGGGCAGACCGGCGCGAACATCGACGACTCAGTCGACGACGTGTGCCATCTTCTGACCGATGACGAGCAGTTTGAAAAGGGCGTCGAGCTGTGGAAGGAAATCGCGCAGCGGTATAAAAATCGCTGGATCGTGGGCGGCTACGACCTCTTAAACGAGCCCGTGCGGCCGGTGCGCTTCGAGGGCGACAAAAGCCTTGAACACTGCGTGCCGCGCCTTGTCGAGTTTTACGAAGAATGTATCGCGCGCATCCGGGCGACGGGCGACAACCACATCGTGACGCTGGAAGGACATCACTGGGCCACGGAAACCGCCATATTCACCCATTCCTACGACCCCCAGATGGTCGTCCATTTCCACCGCTACTGGTGTCCGCCCGACATGACGGCCTTCGAGCCATGGCTTGTGCTGTCGGAAAGGCTGAACGCGCCGCTGTGGCTGGGCGAGACCGGCGAGAATACCATCGAATGGTTCAACAAAATGATTCCCCTGGCGCTGAGCCTCGACATCGGCGTGAATATGTGGCCGTGGAAGAAGATGAACTGCATAAACTCTCCCTGCTCGGTGACGCCTCCGGAGGATTGGCAGACGCTGCTCGACGGCGCACGCGGCGTCGAGCATCCGCGGCGGGAAAAGGCGCAGGCGCTGCTTGAAGCGTATCTCGAAAACATGCGCGCCGAAAACTGCCGCCTCAACGAGGATGTGGCGGCCTGCGCGTTTCCCGATGAATACACGCATGCCTTCGTTCGTTCATAGTTCTTGACAAATCGCCTGCCGTCTGGCTTTCTGTGAATGGTTTCGTGCTATCGAAGACCTGTGTGATCAGCAAAGGTTCAGATCGCGGTAAGTCACGACTTTTTCAATGGTTTTTACGACTGTCCTGCCGTCTGTACGGCGCCAGCCGGGCAGCGTCCCCACCATGTTGTCGCAATACCAGGTATGATGGAAATGAAACCGGATTTCTGCGGGACAGTCTATTGTCCACAGGCCGATTTGCGAAGCCCTTTCGACGCCGTCACAAGCGGCTTCTCGAATCCGTTTTTCCGCTTCCCGCGCATCGACGCATACCGCTTTGTTCCGCCCGCGCGCCTCCTTGACGATGGCGCAGGCAATCCCCGGTACCAGCGCGGCGGCTTCCCCGCAGGCCGCGCGATCTCCGCTGACCATGACAAACGGAACGCCATAAGCTCCGCAGTATGCCGCTCCCTGAGCGAATTCACCGCAAGCCACGCCGTTGATGCAGTAATCATGGACAGTTGCCGAACTCTGGGTATGATCGAGAAACGCGTTCAAAGTTCCCGCTTTGGCGTGAAGTCCTGTCTCAAGATATGCAATGCAGTCGTCGAAGATTCCGGGATCATTAAAATCAATGATCTGAAATGCCCGGGGATCGATGTTGGCGGGATAAATATTCTTTCCTCCGCCGTGACCGTCAACGTACCATACTGCGTCCACTCCGGCGTCAAAACATCCTGCGATGGCCGCGTTGAGGTCCGCCTCGAGTCGCCGACAGGCATAATCATAACCGTCACCGGTCATCATATCTGCCGTATCGACAAGACTGATTCCTTCAAGGTCAGTCATAATAATCGCTTTCTTCATCCGGATCCTCAGTCCTTTCCTGATCGCGCAATCACCATCGTCGTCATGAAGTGCCTCCAATATCCCGTTGCAATGGTCGATTTCATGTTGAATGATCTGGGCGGTGAAGCCCTCAAATGAACCGGTATGCCAACGGAATATCTGATCCTGGTACCGATCCATCTCGTATACGCATCGCGCTCGTCAGCCTTCATTTTTCATTCTTTCACAAACAGAGCTTTTTCGCCCTGCATCCGGTTCATATCGTTTTCTATCACTGCGCGGTACTGATAGGTCACGCCCGGCTCCAGGCCGCCGAGGCGTACGCTCACGCCGCCCTCGGAAAAAACTGTCACGCGATCGCTCACCTGCCAATCATCCTCATAGACAGCCATCGCGAAACCCGGATACTTCCGCCACTGGAAACAGACGTCCGCGCGATCAAAGGAGCCCATTGTGAGAACTGTCGCGTGAAGCGTTACCGCATCGCCGTCCTGCGTCAACCCGTCGGCGTCGGTCATGATGCCCATGGGCTCGAACGCCGGCTCCACGTCTGTGATGCGGATAACCAGGGGATTGCGCCACTGCAATCCGCAGTACACCCGCTGCGCGTTCATGACCGACACATGCAGCCCATCGTCCCGCTGTTCGAGACGGCTGCCCGCGTCCAGATCGGGCCGGTATTCGGTCAGCTCGCCGGAAGCGCCGAGCACGCTGGCCCGACTGGACGCCGTTGCGCGCGCCGATTTGATGACGAACTCCCGCCTCATCCCGCGATCCCAGTCCTTCTGATCCGTGACGACGGCGTAGAGCATCTTTCCCTTCTTATCTGTCAGCAGGATCAGGCTGCCTTCGGAAACCAGGATCCATGGACGGACGCCGATGACCGCCTCGCGGTTGATAAAATTCCACAGGCCTATCTCGCGCAGCCGCCCCTCCTGCTCCGGGCTGATGTTTCCGTCCGAATCCGGGCCGATGTTCAGCAGAAGCGAACCGCCCAAAGCCCGCGTGTTTGCCAAAATCCTGATGGCCTGTTCGCCGGACTTGTATATCTCGTTTGTCGGCTGATAGCCCCAGGCGGACGAAAGCGTGATGCAGCTCTCCCAGGCCTCCTTCATGCCGACGCCGGGAAGATGCTGCTCCGGCGTCTGAATAGCCCCTCGGGTGACCAGAATACCCGGCTGCATATCCCAGGCCAGGTTCTTGCACATCTCCTGCAGGCTCTCGCCATTTTCGTCCTTCATCTTCTCGCCTCCGTCGAAGAAGATGAGATCGACAGGGCCGAACATGGTCATCAGCTCGGTCATCTGCGCGGCGAGATAAGCGCGGTAATCCGCCATGATGGCGGGCGGATAGGCGGATTGCGGGTCGCGCGTGATCGTCAAGCCGTGGTCATAGAGAAATCGGAAATCCTCGGGCGAGAAATAGAAGCCGACCTTCAGGTCATAACGCCGGAAGGCGTCCACATATTGGCGCACGATATCGCGGCCATAGGGCGTATTCATCACGTTGAACGGCGTCGTCTTCGTATCCCACATGCAGAATCCGTTGTGATGCTTCGTCGTGAAAACGGCATACTGGACGCCCGCTATTTTGGCCAGGCGCGCCACGCGATCCGCGTCCCAACGGTTGGGATTGAAGGTTTTGGGCAGCTCCGTGTAGTAACGGTCGGCATAGTCCTTTGAAGAACC
>JAFZRB010000093.1 GCA_017620115.1 Clostridia bacterium
GATCTGCCCGCCTTGCGGAATGACCTCGATGCCGTGCGGCCCGCGCGGCAAAGCGCCGCTCGTGAACACGACGCCTTCCCGCGGCGAATCGCGGCAGAAATCGGCCTCGCCGGCATCGCGGCCGTCGACGCGGACGCGGGCTCGCTGTCGCCCGCGACTTCGAAGCGCGAGACGTTCAGCACGGTAAACCTGTCCGTGCGAACGCCGATGGACGCGCCGGTCTCCGCCGCCGGCATCTCCGCGTCAAACAGGAATTTGCCGGTTCGGTTACGGATCACGCATCAGAGCATTTTTTTCATTCTGACTCCGCCAACGTCCCGTTCTTCCGGAGCGTATCCGCACTTTCTGTATAACGCAGCTCCCGGCCCGTTATGATCCCACGCGAAAAGCGCGGCGGCGGCGCATCCATCCGCCTTTGCCCTTCGTTCCATCTCGGCAAGTGCGGCCGACGCGTATCCCTTTCTGCGGTCGTCCTCAAATATCAGGAAGTCGCAGAGAAAAACCTGCTGCATATCATCCTCATCCGTCTCATAACAATACCAGATCCAACCGACTTCTTTTCCGCTTTGGGCATCCCAGATCGCCATAACAAAATGGTCTTCGGTATCTGGGCCGTCGGTAAGCATCTCACCGAACTCTCTCCCGGCATTCTTCAGCGCCGTTTCACGATCAAGGTTTTCTCCGTTCATCAGATCCTTTGCATACTCTGAGACAGAGTATGCCCAAAACTGCGAAAACTCCGCTTCGGACATTTTTTTGAATTCAATCATTTTTACCTCCACAAATTCGGATGCCGAAGCCACCGCTCCATATTGGCCATTTTCGCGTAATCCACGATAATACCCCTCCCCCTCGCGAACGGCGCGTTCATACGCCGCGGGGCTGCCTCTCCTGACGGTTCGCGTCATTCTGAGGCAGCCCCTGATAAAAATACATCTTATTTTTCCCACGCGCTCGGCGCGGCCAGCATCAGGATGGGGAAAATCTCCAGCCTGCCCAGCAGCATGCACAGGGTGAGCACCAGCTTGCTCATCGGATTGAAGATGGCGAAATTGCCCGAGGGACCCACCAGCCCAGGCCGGGCCCGATGTTGAAGAAGGTGGCCACGACCGCCGTGAACGAGGTCTCAAAATCAAAGCCGTTCGCGGACACGGCCAGCGTCGCCACCATCACGATCATCATGGCGGCGAAGAAATAGCCCTGCACGCCGGAGATGAGCTTATCGTCCAGCGCGCGGCCGTCCAGCTTGATCACGTTGATCGAGCGCGGATGCACGGTCTTGCGGATGTCGCGCGCCATGCTCTTGAACAGCAGCTGGACGCGGATCACCTTCAGGCCGCCCGCCGTGGAACCGGCGCAGCCGCCGATGGTCATCAGCAGGAGCAGCAGCGCGCGGCTGAACTGCGGCCAGAGGTTGAAATCCTCCGTGGCGTAGCCCGTGGTCGTGATGATGGAAGACACCTGGAAGAACGAGGCGCGCAGGGCGTACCCGAAATCATTGCGGTACCTGGGCTGGCCGGCGATGTTGAACGCGATGCACAGCGTGGCCGCCAGCACGATGCCGAGGAACAGCTTCCATTCGCTGCCCTGCTTCAGCGCCGTCCAGTTGCGGTGAATCACATGGTAGTAGATGGCGAAGTTGACGCCGAACAGCACCATGAACACGCCCAGGATGACCTCCGCCGCGGGGTTGTTCAGCGCCGCCACGCTGCCGTTGTAGTTCGAGAAACCGCCCGTGCCGGCCGCGCCGAACGTATGGATAAGCGAATCATACCAGTTCACGCCCACGAGCAGCAGCACGAGAAACAGGATGAGCGACAGCCCGATGTACAGCTGATACAGGATCTTGGCCGTGTTGCCCACGCGCGGCACCAGCTTCTCCGTCGATGGGCCGGAGGATTCCGCGCGCATGAGGTAGATGGAGCGGCCGCCCATCTTGGGAATGACCGCCAGCGAGAGCACCAAAACGCCCATGCCGCCCGCCCAGTGCGTAAGGCTGCGCCACATAAGCAGGCCGCGGGGCAGGCCCTCCGCATTGGTGAGGATGGTCGCGCCGGTGGTGGTGAAGCCGGAAACCGTCTCGAAGAAGCAATCCAAAAGCGAGGGAACCGCGCCGGAAAAGAAGAAGGGCAGCGCGCCGATGAAGGAAACGAACAGCCAGCTCAGCGTAACCACGGCGTAGCCCTCGCGGGCGCTCAGCGTGTCGTCGCGGGGGCGCAGCCGGGAAAGCGCGAACCCGAGCGCCACGGCGATGCCGATGGTCAGCGCGAAGGCGCTCCAGTCGCCGCCGCGCATGGCCAGAGACACGATCAGCGGCAGGAAGAGCAGCGCGCCCTCCACCACCACCACGGAGCCGGAGAGCTTCAGAATCAGTCTTTTGTTCATGGCCTTTATTTCTCCGTCACATTGAAGGCGTCTTTCAGTTCCGTGATCGTACCCGCCCGGGCGGTCAGGATGACCGTGTCGCCCGCCTCGATGTGATCCGAGCCGAAGGGGATGATGATCTGCCGGCCGCGAACGATCATGGAGACCAGCACGCCCTTCTTGTTGTTCAGCCGGTTTAGCGGAATGTTCAGGTAATTCGCGCCGGGCAGGGCGACGAATTCATAAGCCTCCGCCTTGTCGGCCAGCAGCGGATAGACCTTTTCGATCACCGAATTCTGCGAATGCGAGCGGGCGCGCACGGCGCGCAGGATCACGTTGGCCGTGGCCAGCTTGGGGCTGACCACGCTGTCGATGCCCATGTCGCCGATGATGTCCATCGTCTCCAGGCGGTTGATCTTCACGATCACCTTGCGCATGCCCAGCCGCACGCCGTACAGGCCGGTCACGAGGTTTTCCTCGTCGCGGTCGGTGAGGCAGATGAGGGCGTCGTGATCGCGCACGTGTTCGCTCTCGAGCAGCTCGCGGTCGGTGCCGTCGCCGTTGATGATGACGGCGTTGTCCAGCGATTCGGAGAGCGAGCGGCACTTCTCCTCCTGCATTTCCACGATCTTCAGATGAATGCCCATGCCCGCGACCGTTTTCGCCAGATAGTAGGACACATGGCCGCCGCCGATCAGGATGGCGTTCTTCACCTTCTGCGTGTCCTTGCCCAGCTGCTTGAAAAACGCCGTCACGGAGATGCGGTCGCCGGTCACGTACAGCCGGTCGCCCACCTGAATCTCAAAGCTTCCGTCCGGGATGAGCGCGTCGTCGCCGCGCAGCACGGCGGTGAACTGCACGTGCGGGTAGCGGGTATGCAGCTGCGCGAGAGGAATGCCGTCGATGCGGTCGCTCTCCTCAACGCGGAACTCGACCATCTCCACGCGGCCGTGCGCGAAGCTTTCAACGTTGATGGCGAAGGGAAAGCGCATCAGGCGCGAGATCTCCAGCGCCGTGGCGCGCTCCGGGTTGATCACCTGATCGATATCCAGCTTGTCCTGCAGAAGCGTCAGGCTCTCGGTGTATTCGGGGTCGCGGATGCGCGCGATGGTATAGCGCGCGCCCAGCTGCTTGGCGGCCAGGCAGCACACCATGTTCATTTCGTCGTTTGTCGTGGCCGCGATGACCACGTCGGCGGTCTCCGCGCCCGCCTCGATCAGCGTGCGCAGGTTCGCGCCGCTGCCCATGACGCACAGCACGTCCAGCGTTTCGCTGGCCTTTTGCAGCGCGCGGCGGTTTTTATCCACGATGGTGATGTCGTGGCCGTCCTTTGAGAGATACTCCGCCAGCGTATAACCCACCTTGCCGTCGCCGACGACGATGATATTCATATCCCGGTTGTCCTCCGATTGCACACAATATCTGAGAATGTTAGTATAGTATACGCTCCTCCGCCCGTTCCGTCAACAGAAAAACGGCTCCGCGGCGCGCGTTTTCCGGATAATCCGGCCCGCGCGGCGGTTTTTACGACGCTTTGTCCTTCTTCTGCAGCAGCACGGCGACGATGACGATGAGGCCCTTGAAGGCCTCGCGGAGGAACGGCGGCACGCCGATGAGGTTCAGGAGGTTGTTCATGACGGCGATGATCAGCATGCCCAGCACCGTGCCGACGATGGAGCCCCTGCCGCCGCTCATGCTGGTGCCGCCCACCACCACGGCGGCGATGGCGTCCATCTCGTAGCCGCTGCCGGCGTTGGCGTAGTCCATGCTGCCGATCCGGGCGATGTTGATGACGGCGGCGACCGCCACCAGCGCGCCGGACAGCACGTACACCAGCGTCTTGACCCGCTCCACGTTGATGCCGGAGAGCCGGGCCGCCCGCTCGTTTGAGCCGATGGCGTAAACATGGCGGCCGAACGGCGTCTTGCGGGCAACCACGACCAGTATGGCCGCGATGACGATCCAGTAGATGATGGGAAGGATGATCTCGCCGCCGATCTGCGTGTTGGCGATGGCCGTGAATTCACGGGGCACCTTCACGCCGACGGTCTGCATAAACTGCTGTGTCACGCTGCGGCAGATCTTCATCATGCCCAGGGTGGCGATAAACGCGGGAAGCTTGCTGCGGGCCACCAGGAAGCCGTTGATGAAGCCGATGAGGCAGCCCATGGCCAGCGCCGCCGCGATGCCGACGACGAAGGCAGGAACGCCTGTGACGCCGATCGCGGTCAGCAGGCCGTTGGCGTTGCCGTTGATCAAAACCATCATCACCGCGCCGACGGCCACGAGCGTGGAGCCCACGGCGAGGTCGATGCCGCCGGAAATGATCACGAAGGCCATGCCCACGGCGACGATACCAACCGACGCGTTGTTGCGCAGGATGTTGATCCAGTTCTTGCCCCAGCCCGCGAACCAGGCGCTGAAGCTGGGATAGTTGAAGCCCAGGGCGAAGGTCTGCACGACGATCATGATGACCAGCACGGCGCCGGTTGAATACAAAGGATTATCCTGCCATTTCGCGATGAGTCTTTTCGCGAAGCCCCTGGGCGCGCTCTGCCGCCGCGCCGCTTTTTCCGACATTGGTGTTTCCTCCCTCGTCAGCCGCCTGTGGCCAGGCGCATTATGTTCGCTTCATTCATGGTCTCGCCGCGGACCTCGGCGCGCACGTTCCCGTGATACATCACCAGGGCGCGCCCGCACACGCGGATGATCTCCTGGGCTTCGTTCGACAGCACCACGACCGCGACGCCCCGCCCGGCCAGCCGGAGGATGATGTCGTAGATCTCCTCCTTCGCGCCCACGTCCACGCCCTGGGTGGGATTGTCGAGGATCAGCAGCTTGGGGTCGGTCATCAGCCACTTCGCCAGCACCACCTTCTGCTGGTTGCCGCCGGAAAGGCTGCCGATGGCGTCCGTCGGCGCGCCCATCTTGATCTGGAGGTCTCCGCGCTGGCGGTCGAAGCGCGCGAGCTGCCTTTTCCGGTCGATCAGCCCCAGCCGCGTGAGCTTTTTCAGCGTGACGATGGTGCCGTTATCCAGGATGTTCATGTCCTTGATAATGGCGTTTTCCTTTCTGTTGCGCGGCATATACGCCACGCCAAGCGTCAGTGCCTGCCGGGTTGATTTCATCTGGACGGGTTTTCCGTCGATATAAATGCCGCCCTGGTACCTGCCGCCGTCGCCGAAAACCGTGCGGAATACCTCGCTGCGGCCGTCGCCGAGCAGGCCGGTCACGCCCAGCACCTCGCCGGCGCGCACGGTCAGGCTGATATCGCGGTAATAGGGCTCCTGCGTCAGCCCCTCGAGCCGCAGCACCTCGCCGCCGATGTCGGCGGTCTGCTCCAGCGGTTCGGTGCGCACGTCGTGACCCACCATATCGCGGGAGATACTGGCGATCGTGGCGTCCTTCACCGCGCCGCCGGAAACGACGACGCCGTCGCGCAGCACCACGTATGTGTCGCAGATCTCGATGACCTCGCGCAGCTTGTGCGAGATGAAGACCACGCCCACGTTCTGCTTTTTCAGGGTGCGCAGCATATCAAAAACGCGCTCGATCTCAGGATCGGTCAGCGATGTCGTCGGC
>JAFZRB010000094.1 GCA_017620115.1 Clostridia bacterium
CACTGCTGAGCCCGAGGAGCCCACTGCCGAGCCCACCGAGGAGCCCACTGCTGAGCCCGAGGAGCCCACTGCCGAGCCCACCGAGGAGCCCACTGCCGAGCCCACCGAGGAGCCCACTGAGGAACCCGCTAAGGACGGCTGGACCGTCGACGAGGATGGCAAGGTTCGCTACTACAAGGATGGCGAAGTTGACACCACCAAGACCGGCGTGTTCGAGTACGATGGCGAAGACTTCTTCGGCACCAAGGGTGTCCTGGATACCGACGCCAACGGCCTGAACCTGTTCGACAATACCTGGTACTTCCTGGCCGAGGGCCGCGTCGTTAAGGAGTTCACCGGCTTTGCGATGTACAACGACGAGTGGTTCGTGATCGAGAATGGTATCCTGGACGATGACTTCAACGGCCTGTACACCTATGATGGCAAGCAGTTCGTCGTCGCCGCTGGCCGCCTGATCAGGACCGTCAATGGCCTGTGGCAGGATCCCGCTACCAAGGATTGGGTGTTCTGCGCGAACGGCGAAGTCCAGAACCAGTTCTCTGGCGTCGCCGAGTATGATGGATCCTTCTTCGTGCTGAAGAACGGCAAGCTGGATGACAAGGATGGCTACGTCGAGTACGATGGCGAGACCTTCATCGTCTCCAAGGGCCAGCTCTATCCGGTGCCCGTTGAGAAGCCCGCTGAGGAAGCCACCGCTGAGCCCGCTGAGGAAGCCACCGCTGAGCCCGCCGAGGAAGCTACCGCCGAGCCCGCTGAGGAAGCGACTGCTGAGCCCGCTGAGGAAGCTACCGCCGAGCCCACCGAGGAGCCCGCGGCTTAATCGAATCAATCCCGACTGAACGATAAGCGTTCGTCAAAGAGGGGCTGTTGTCACTGGCAACAGCCCCTTTTCAAATGTCAAATCTTGGAAACACCTGTACAGCCTTTCTTATTTGTGATAGAATAATCCTGTAACCAACCGGATTGAGTTTGAATATACGGGCGAACATCGCTTTGACATACATACTTCCCGTCAACCGCAAGAGGATAGTGAAATGAAGATTCTTGTCATCATTCCGGCCTATAACGAATCGGCCATCATCGCGAAAACCATTCGCGAAGTGCGGGAGAAGGCGCCCATGGCCGATATTCTGGCCGTAAACGACGGCTCTTCCGACAATACGCTCGAAATCCTGCGCCGCGAGGGCGTCGACCATCTCAACCTGCGCTGCAATCTCGGCATCGGCGGCGCGGTTCAGAGCGGCTACGTCTACGCCCTTGAAAACGGCTACGATTACGCCGTTCAGATCGACGGCGACGGCCAGCACGACCCGGCCTACATCATGCCCATCATCGAGCAGATGCAGAAGGACGGCGCGAACGTGGGCATCGGCTCGCGCTTCATCGACGGCAAGGGCTTTCAGTCGAGCGGGCTGCGCCGCTTCGGCATCCGCTTCCTGAGCGCGCTTATCCGGCTAACCTGCGGCGTGCGCGTGCTGGATGTGACCAGCGGCCTGCGCGTGGCCGACAGGAGCTGCATCGAGCTCTATGCCCGCGATTACTCCGACGATTACCCAGAACCCGAAGCCATCGTCGCCGCCACCGCGCACGGCGCGAAAATCGTCGAATACCCGGTCATGATGCGGAGCCGCAGCACGGGCACTTCCTCGATCAGCGCCGTCAAATCGGTGTATTACATGATAAAGGTTTCCCTCGCGATCATTATGTACAAAACGATCATGAGAAAGAGGTTTGGCAAATGAGCGGTAAACTGCAAATCGTGCTGAGCGTGTGCACGGTGCTGTTCCTCTGCGGAACCATCGGCTTCATTCGCAGGAAGGGCCTCGATCTGTATCATTCAATCGTCTGGTTCTTTGGAGCGCTGCTGCTGCTGCTCATCGCGCTGTTTCCACAGCCCGTGCTCTGGCTCACCAGAGTGGCTGGCATCGAAACGCCATCAAACTTCGTTTTCATCGTCATCATCACGTTTTTGCTGATTACGACGCTTTCGCTTTCAGCGGCAGTCTCGCGGCATCACATGCGCATCAAGCGCATGGTGCAGAGTATGGCGATCCTCGAAAACCGAATCGAGTCGCTTGAAGCGCAGCTCGCCCGCCGCCAGGATGGCGATCGCGAGGACAAGGCCGGCTGACATCATTTCACTCATTGTGCAGGGGGATCGGAGTCTATGAACGGAGAGGCAAAGAAGCGGGGATTCGTGACGCACATCGTCATCGTGCTGTGCGCGGCGCTGATCAGCGGGGCGGTGTGGCTCGTTATGACGCGCACTGGCGCGGAGAGCATCCCTTCGAAATATTACCCTGACTTCATCATACCGGAGGACGCCGTGTCCGTCTGGGACGACGTGACGCTCCGCGCGCTCAACAGCCGCATTTCAAACGGCAACATCGTGCATATGCGCAAGAGCGATCCGCAGCTGTATATCAGCTTCGGCAAGGATACGCCGCGCACGTTCCGCTCGGTGATCGTCAAGCTAGGGCGCAGCTATAACTACGACATAGGCGCCGTGCTGTTCTACCCCAATGAAAAGGGAAAATACGACGGTGACCATTACGAGGACTTCCTGCTCCCCGCCGAGGAAAAGGTCATCTACTTCAACATCCCCGAAGATTCCTACAGCGAACTGAGACTCGATATCGATACCCACTACTGGATCGACGATATTCTTGTTTCCCAGGAAGAAATTGAATCCTCGTTCGTTCCGCAGGAGCACTACAGCGTCGTTTCGCTCATCATCTATTTCATCACGCTGCTGGTGTTCTTTGAAACCATCGCGTTTTTCAGGAAGGATTTTGCCCGCCTGCTCAAAGCGCTGTGGGGGAAGAAGTTCAGGATCATCGCGGGGCTTATCGCCGCCGTCGCCGTCGTGGCCGCCGCGCTCGCGGGCACATACTTCGTCTTCCAGCGGTTCGGTATTTATTTCTCCTGGTTCTGGGCGGTCATGATCAGCATGTGCAGCCTTATCATGGGCTATCAGGTGTGGCTGCTGCTCAAGCGGAAGCCGCGCGCGCCTGTTCAGCGCGATCCAGACAGGCGCTGGCGCAAGCTCCTTTTCTGGGGCGCTGTCGCGGTGTTCTGGCTGTTCATCGCCTTTGAATGGTACGAGGTGGCGCGCCGCGAGCCGGAAGTCATGGAAAAGCTCCGGTTCCGCTTTGCGTTCATCATGGCCTTCGCGGAGACGTTCCTGCTGGCCCTTCTGTATCGGAAGTATCTGTTCGACGCCGACGACGAGGACAGGTACTACACGAAGATTTTTGTGATGCTCACCTTCGTGCTGGGCGTGGCGTACATGATCGTTTTCCTGCCGTTCGTGTCGCCGGATGAAATGTCGCACTACCTGTCGGCCTATCGCATGTCCAATATCTTCATGGGACAGATCGGTCAGCTGGGCGACGAGCGGCTCGTGATGCGCATGGAGGATTTCGAATTCTACGATCAGCTCTATACGGCGCTTGGGCCAGGCTATTACATCCATATTTCCGAAATCATGCACCCATTCGCCAATACGACGGGCTCGATGGTGGTCGAGGGGGCCATGGTCACCAACGCCATATTCTCCTACGCGTTCTCCGGCCTTGCCATAACGATCGCGCGGCTGCTGAACCTGAGCGGCGTCATGACGTTCTATGCCGGGCGCATGGCAAATCTGCTGTTCCTCGTGCTCGTGCTGCGCTATCTGATGAAGCGCCTGCCCTTTGGCAAGTCTGCGCTGTACGCCGTGGTGGCGATTCCGATGATGCTGCAGGTGGCCGCGACGTATTCCTACGACGTGACGACCTTCTGCTTCGTGGCCCTGTTTGTGACGCGCGTGCTGGAAATGGCGTATACCGAGCGCAAAGTCACAAAGCGGGACGTGTCGCTGTGCGCGTTCTACGGCGCGCTCATGGCGCCCTCCAAGATGGTTTTCCTGCCGCTGCTGTTCTGCGCGCTGCTTATACCCGGGCGTCGGCTGAGCAAGAACCGCGCGACGGCGCGCAGGCGCAAGGCGCTGATCATCGGCGCGGGCATCGCCTCCGCGCTGCTCGTCACGCTGGCCGTGGGCCTGCTCGGCGCGGATTCCTCCCTGCGCAAGATCGCCGAGAGCAACACCACCAAGAAGATGCTCAGCTGGGTCAACGAGCCGGCCTACACGGTCTCCTGGATCCTCAGCAGCTTCGACGAGTTCATCGCGATGTATTTCCGTACGCTCGTCGTACTGGCGGATCACTATTTCTTCACGATGTTTGGCAGCAGCCTTGGCTGGATGGACATTCCCGTGATGCACGTGTATTGCCTGGTGTGCTTCGTGCTCATCATCCTGGCCGCGCATATCCGTGAAGAAAAGCTGGATATTCAGACCGTCGGAATGGGCCCGAGGATATGGGTCGGGCTGCTGTGCGCGGCGTCGCTGGCGCTGACCATGCTGGCCATGCTGCTCAGCTGGACGCCTGTGTCCTACGACTATATCGTCGGCGTTCAGGGGCGCTATTTCCTGCCGCTGCTGGTTCCGATCGCGCTGCTGATGACCAGCCGCGGCGTGGAAGTGAGCGGCGCGTCCCGCAGGCTCATCGTGTTTTTCAGCGCGATGGTGAATATATGGGTGTGCGTATACATATTCGCGTCGAGCCTGATCGGGTGATATAATCGGTAAAAGGCGGGATATTGAAACATGGTTTATACGGAAAAGGATCACGTTTTCGCCATATGCGCCTATAAGGAGAGCCGTTATCTGGAGGAATGCGTTGAGACGCTGGAGCGGCAGACGGCGCGCGGCCGCCTCATCATGTGTACAGCCACGCCGAATGACCACATCGCGCAGACGGCCGCCAGGCACGGCCTGCCGCTGTTCATCAACGACGGCCCGCACGGTATTGCCGAAGACTGGAACTTCGCCTATGCCCACGCGGACGCGCCGCTGGTGACGCTGGCGCATCAGGACGACGTGTACGAGCCGGATTATCTCAGAAAGATCCTGGAAAAGCTGAACGCGGCTTCGCATCCGCTCATCGCCTTCAGCGATTATTTTGAGCTGCGCAACGGCCGCAAGGTGTTTCAGAATGAAAACAGGAATCTGAAGATCAAGAGCATCGCGCTGATACCGCTGCGCTTCGGCCCCTTCCAGAAGAGCCGCTGGGTGCGCAGGCGCGTGCTGTCGCTGTGCGATCCCATCTGCTGTCCGGCTGTGACGTATGTGAAGCCCAACCTGCCTGAGGTGATGTTTGAATCGCACTTCAGGAGCGATCTGGATTGGCAGGCCTGGGAGAAGATATCAAAGATGCCGGGCAGCTTCTGCTATATCCGCGAACCGCTCATGGGGCATCGCATCCACGAGGAATCGACGACGACCGAAGTGATTGGGGCCAACAACAACCGGTCGTCGGAGGATCTGGAGATGTATATGAAGTTCTGGCCAAAGCCCATCGCCCGCTTCATCAACCGCTTCTACTCGGCCAGTCAAAAGGGAAATCAGCTGTGATGCGGGATAAACTGTGGAGCAGGCTGCGCGCGCTGAACGGATCGGGGCCTTTCTGGAACATGATGGGCAGCGGCATGATGGCGGCCAGCACGGTCGTCATGACCATGCTCGTGGGGCATTTTTCCGATCTGGCCTATGTGGGCGATTTCAGCCTGGCGCTGACCACGGCGCAGATACTCTATTCGCTGGCGCTGTTCGGCACGAACGACCTGCAGATGACGGATTACCACCGCCGTTATCGTTTCAATCATTTCTTTGGGGTGAAGCTGTTCAGCACGGCGCTGGCGGCTGTCGTGTGCGCCGTGGTGGTCGCCGCGCTGCGCTTCAATGGCGAAGCGGCGGCGTTCACCTGGCTGCTCACGGCGTTCATGCTGCTCAACTCGCTGGGCGAGCTGTATCAGAGCATGTTCTTTCAGAGCAATCGCCTCGATCTCACGGGAAAGGCGATGTTTTTTCGCTATTTCCTTTCGACGGCGGCCTTTGGCGCCGCGCTGATGGCGGGGCGAACCATCGCCTCCGCCTGCGTGTGGATGATCGCGGTGAATGTGGCGGCGACGCTCTGGTGGGATTTCCGGCGCGCCGGGGAATTCCGCGACGCGGGTTATGCGCTGGAGATCGGGCGCTCCCTGAGCCTGATCCGGGAGGCGCTGCCGCTGTGCCTGAGCGTGCTGGGCTCGCTGTTCGTGGTCAACTGCCCCAAATACATCATCAACGCGCGCCTGTCCAGCGAAGTTCAGGGGCTTTACAACATCCTGTTTATTCCAACGTATTCCATCAACCTGCTGAGCCAGTTCATCTTCCGGCCGTATCTGGCGCGCTATGAGGCGCTGCTGCGCGGCGACGTGAAGGGCTTCTGGCGGCTGCTCGTGAAGCAGGCGGGCGTGATCGCGGCGGCGGGAGTGTTCTTGGGCGCCTTCATGTATCTCGTTGGCGCGCCGTTTCTGAAGCTTCTCTTCGGGCAGGATGTGAGCGGTTACCGCGCGCTGATGGGCCTGTTCATGGTGTCGGGCGGTATACTGGCGGTCAATCAGCTGTTGTACTATATCATGGTGATTCTGCGCAGGCAGAAGACCATTCT
Organism: Clostridia bacterium; assembly: GCA_017620115.1. Taxonomy (GTDB): domain Bacteria; phylum Bacillota; class Clostridia; order Christensenellales; family Aristaeellaceae; genus Firm-10. Next base: position 6,534 of record JAFZRB010000094.1, read on the forward strand.
GCTGATTTTCCTCACGAGCAGCGCGCTCACGCTGCTCGTCGGCCTGGCGCTCATCGCCCGGTTTGAGATCAGCGGCGCGTGGATGGCGTTCACGGCGGGGCAGGCGTGTATTCTGGGCGGCTATGCGCTGGCGCTGCGTCGCGCTGTGGCGACGCGCTCCGGAGAGAGAGACGGAAAGGATAATCGGATCAATGAGTGAGAGCAGGAGAAACAGAAGACTGATTGCGGCGGGGCGGGAGAACAATTTCAACATCATCCGCATGATCGCGACCATATTCGTCGTGGTCGGGCATATGTCGATGATACTGGGTTTGGACGCGCCCATGTTCGGCGGCGTGACGCTGCATTCGCTGGCCGTCGAGATCCTCTTTATCATCAGCGGCTACCTGATTTCGCTCAGCTGGCTGTCGGATCCGCATCCGGTGCGGTATGCGGTCAAGCGCTTTTTCAGGCTGTGGCCGCCGTTTGCGGTGATGGTGCTGCTGCTCACGTTTGTGGGCGGCCCGCTGCTGTCCGAGCTGGGCTGGCGGGGCTATTTCAGCAGCTGGTTCTATCTCTTTCTGAAAAACCTGCGCTTTTACATCGTGTTCGCGCAGCCGGGCGTGTTTGCCGAACAGCCGATTGCCTACTCCAGCAACGGCTCCATGTGGACGATGCCCATCGAGGCGGCGTTCTATGTCATCCTGCCGATCCTGCTCACGCTGCTGCGCGTGAGGGGGCGCTCGAAGCGCTCGTTTTACGCCATGGCGACGCTGGTGGCTGCCATGTGCGCGTTCGATATGTATCTGCGCATCTTCTGGAAGGATCAGGTGTACGTTTTTTATGGCACCGACCTGATTTCGGCGTATCACCTGAGCGTGTTCTATATGATCGGCGTGCTGTTCACCTATGACGAGATGAAGCGCCTTCTGAACATGCAGGTGGCTTTCGCGGGCATTTGCCTGATTATGGCGACGCAGAGCCTGCCGGTGCCGGTGAAATACCTGGTACTGCATTTGACGCTGCCCTACGCGATCCTTTCGTTTGCCCTCGCGGCTCCGCCGGTCTTTTCAAAATGGGGCAGCAAGATCGAGCTGTCCTACAGCATCTACCTGTACGCCTTCTTCTTCCAGCAGGCGGTGGCCTATATCAGCACGAAGAACGGGCTGGGGTGGGGGTATGAGCTCTGCCTGCTGATCAGCTCGGCCGTGACCGTCGCCGTGGCGTTCGCCTCGTTCTATCTGGTTGAGCAGCCTTCGCTCCGCCTGAGCCGCAAACTGGTCGCCCGGATCGGGAAAAAACGCGCTGCGTGAATCAGCAGCATATCATGACGGCCCTGTGCCTGACAGGCGCGGGGCTCTTCGATTCTTATAGAGCGATTGCGTTCCGCCGCTCTTCAGGGAGGTTTGTCATTTGGATATAGTCGCCATACTCACGCGGGAGTTTTCGCTGCAGGCCTGGCAGGTTCAGGCCGTGATCGACCTGCTGGACGCGGGCAACACCATTCCCTTCATCGCCCGCTATCGCAAGGAAGCCACCGGTTCTCTGGACGACCAGCTGCTGCGCGAGCTGTCGGAGCGGCTGGAATACCTGCGCAATATGGATAAGCGCCGCGACGAGATCGCGAAGACGCTCGACGAACAGGGCGTGCTGACCGACGAACTGCGCGGCCAGCTGGCGGCGGCGCAGACGCTCTCCGAGCTGGAAGACATCTACCGTCCCTTCCGCCCCAAACGCCGCACGCGGGCGACAATGGCGCGTGAGCGCGGCCTGGAGCCGCTGGCGCTGCGGCTGCTGATGCAATCGCCCGGCGTCGATCCCCTCGCGGAAGCGGCCCAGTACGTCGACGAAGCCAAAGACGTGCCCGACGCGGAAGCGGCGCTGGCGGGCGCGCGGGACATCGTCGCGGAGATGGTGGGCGACGACGCGGCGCTGCGCAAGAAGCTGCGCGATCTGCTGATGCGCGAAGGCGTCGTGGAGACGAAGGCCGATAGGGACGAGGACAGCGTTTACAGCATGTATTATGACTACCGCGAGGCGGCCGCCCGTATGGCGTCGCATCGCGTTCTGGCGGTGAATCGGGGCGAGCGGGAGGGTTTCCTCAAGGTCAGTCTCATCGCGCCGCAGGAGGCCGCCGCGGCGCTCGTGAAGGGCGCGTTCGTGCGCGGGGCTTCCGCGTCGTCTCAGCAGGTGGCGGCGGCCTGCGAAGACGCCTGGGAACGCCTGCTGTTCCCCTCGCTGGAGCGGGAGATCAGGAACGAGCTCACCGACCGGGCCAACGCCGCGGCGATCCATGTGTTTTCGGAGAACCTGCATCAGCTGCTGATGCAGCCGCCGGTGAAGGGCAAGGTGACGCTGGGCGTGGATCCCGGCTTCCGCACGGGCTGCAAGCTGGCCGTGGTGGACGAGAACGGCAAGGTGCTGGACACCGGCGTCGGCCACTTTACGCTGCCGGGGCAGGATGCAGCCAGGGCCGCCGCCGCGCGGCTCATCAAGGGCTTTGTGAAGAAATACGGCGTGACCGCCATCGCCATCGGCAACGGCACGGCTTCCCGCGAGAGCGAGCAGTTCATCGCCTCCCTGCTGCCCGAGCTTCCCGGCGTGGCTTACATGATCGTAAGCGAAGCGGGCGCGTCGGTGTATTCCGCCAGCAAGCTGGCCGCGCAGGAGTTTCCCGATTTCGACGTGACGCAGCGCAGCGCGGTGTCTATCGCCCGGCGTATGCAGGATCCGCTGGCCGAGCTGGTGAAGATCGACCCCAAGGCCATCGGCGTTGGACAGTATCAGCACGATCTCAAGCAGAACGAGCTGACCGCCGCGCTGGACGGCGTTGTGGAGCAGTGCGTGAACATGGTTGGGGTGGAGGTTTCCACCGCCTCGGCGGAGCTGCTGTCGCATGTGGCGGGCATCGGCCCGGCGTTGGCGAAGAATATCGTGGCCTATCGCGAGGAAAATGGCATCGCCTCCCGCGCGGCGCTGAAGAAGGTGCCCAAACTGGGCCCGAGGGCTTTCGAGCAGTGCGCGGGCTTCCTGCGGGTGGCTGACAGCAGGAATCCCCTTGACGCCACCGCCGTGCATCCCGAGAGCTACGAGGCGGCCAAGGCGCTGATGGACAGGCTGGGTTTTGAGGCGAAGGACGTGAAGAACGGCGGTTTGCCCGGCATCGGCGGGAAGGCGGCCGCCTATGGCCTCGACAGGCTGGCGGGCGAGCTGGGCGTCGGACTGCCCACGCTGAAGGACATGCTGTCCGAATTGCAGAAACCGGGCCGCGACCCCCGCGACGAGCTGCCCAAGCCCGTTCTGCGCACCGACGTGCTGGATATGAAGGACTTAAAGCCCGGCATGGAACTGACCGGCACCGTGCGCAACGTGATCGACTTCGGCGCGTTCGTGGATATCGGCGTGCATCAGGACGGCCTGGTTCACATATCGCGCATGGCGGACCGGTTCATCCGGCATCCGTCGGAGGTGGTAAAGGTGGGCGACGTGGTGACGGTATGGGTCGTCAGCGTCGACGAGAAGAAAAAGCGCATCGCTTTGACCATGGTGAAGGATCGCCAGTGACGCGGCCGGCCGCGCAAAGAGAGAAGGACGCGCTGTACAAAACGGGAGCGGCGGACAGAATCCGTCGCTCCCGTCTGTTCTGATTGTTGACAGACCGCTTTTCAGGCGATGCTTATCTGTTGTAGGCAGCGTTCAGCAGCTCGAGGTAATCGCTGTAGCCGGCGTCGTCCAGTTCTTCGATGGCGTCTTCCCAATCAGCTTCCAGATCGCGGCGGCCAATGATGAACTCGTTGAACACGTTGCGCAGCGTGGTGGTCAGATCAGCGCCGAAGTCGGCATACTCTTCCTGCTCATCGGGGGTGAAGAGGATGGTCGGCGGCAGGTCGATCATTTCGTCCTTGAACAGGTTCCAGGTCTTGTTGTAGACGTCGCTCTGATTGACGTCGTACAGGTCGTAGCCGAAGAAGTCGGGCTTGAACGCGTAGAAGGTGAGGTAGTTGCAGCCGTAGGCCGCGTCGAAGTCCAGGGAGGTCGGCACTTCGTCGGAGTAGACCTTGCTCAGCGTGTTGTCGTCGTTCTTGAAGTAGGTCTCGCCCTCGATGCCGTAGGTGGTCGCCAGGCAGCCTTCCTCGGTGTAGTACCAGCCGTTCAGCAGCTGGGCCAGGCGCTCAGGATTGGCGCACTTCGCGGAGAAGACGTTGGAGCCGCCGATGCCGACGTTGGCATAGACCTTGGCCTGGCCGTCTTCCAGGGCCGGGGGCAGCATGGCTTCGAGCTCGAAGCCTTCGGTCACCTGACGGCCGGAACCGGTCATGGTGTCGGGACGGCTGAAGTAGTCGACGGAGTAGAAGCCCTGGCTGTTGTCCAGCTTATCCTGCCAGGTGGAGGTGTCGTCCACGGCGTAGTTGGGATCCAGAAGGCCTTCGGCATAGAGCTGCTTCATCCAGCCGAGGAACCACTTGAAGTTCTCTTCATCCATGATGGAGGTGAAGGTCTGGCTGTCCTCGTTCCAGACGGCATAGCCGGTGTGGTTGCAAGCCTGGGGGGATACGTTGATGCCCAGACCGGGAGAGAAGACGTTCAGGATCATATCGAACTTCTGGCGGTTGATCCAGGGATAGGTCTCAGGATAGGCTTCCTTCATCGCGGCCAGCAGGTCATGCAGGCCCTCGAAGGTGGTGGGCATATCGGCGATGCCCAGCTGATCCATGATGTCGCGGCGGGCGAACATGATGTAGTAAGCGCACATATTCACGGCGCCGTCCGTGGCGATGGTGGTGGCCTGAGAATAGATCTCATTCTCAGAATAGAACATCCAGTCCTTCAGCAGGGGCAGCTTTTCCATGCAGTCGACCATGTCGGGCATCTGATCCATGTAGTTGTAGAGGTTCAGGAACAAACCCTTCGGGCCGTACTCATTGGCGACGTCGCGGCCAATGCCCATCAGCAGATCCGGGATGTCGCCGCTGGCGATAACCGTGGACTGCTTCGTGCTCCAGTCGGAAGAGGGGATAGCCGTGATGGCAAGGTTCACGTTGTAGTGCTCTTTCGCCCAGGGAATGATGACCCAGGTGTCCTCGTGGTACAGCTCGGTGGCGTGCTCGCCGAACATCAGGGTCAGCGTGACTTCTTCACCTGCGGCGTCCGCCAGGCCGATGGCGGGCAGCATGGTTGCCGCCAGCAGAACGGACAAGGTGAGAGCCAGGATTCTGAGACTACGTTTCATGACAAAACCTCCTTTTTATTATCTCATGCCGTTTGAAGCGGCAGTGAGTTCCATGGAATTGAGTTTGTTCCGGGCGTCCTTGTTGATCAGCCCTTCACGGCGCCGATCATGATGCCCTTCACGAAATACTTCTGAATGAAGGGATATACGCACATGATGGGCAGCATGACGACCATGATACAGGCGGCCTTGAGCGTGTCGGTGTTGGTGCCCAGATCCTGATTGTTGGAAGCGCCGGCGCCGATATCTGTCATCTGTCCCTGAAGCACGATGTTTCTCAGCAGCATCTGCAGGGTGAACTTGGTGTCGTCGTTCAGGTAAATGAGGGGCTGCACATAGGAATTCCAGAATCCGACGGCGAAGAAGAGCGTCAGCGCCGCGTAGATGCCCTTGCTCAGGGGCACGTAGACCCTGAGCAGAATGGACCAGTTGCCCAGGCCGTCGATCTTCGCCGCCTCCTCGAGGTCGGAAGGGATCGCTTCAAAATTGGTTCTCAGCACGATTGCGTAGTAAACCGAGATACAGCCGGGGATGACCAGCGCCCAGACGGTGTCGATCATGCCCAGATTGCGCACCACCAGGAAGGTGGGAATCATGCCGCCGTTAAAGACGTTCGTGAAGTAGAAGAAGAAGGAGATGCCGCGCCGTCCGAACAGCCTCCGTTTGGAAAGCGGATAAGCGATGAAGGTGGTGCCGATCAGCTGGAGAATCGTGCCGAACGCCGTGTAGTAGAGCGTGTTTTTATAGGCGCGGATGATCTTGCCCGTCTCGAACACCTTGGTGTAGGATTTCAGCGTGGGCTCAACCGGCCACACAAAGACCTTGTGCGCCGAAACGGCCTGCGCGCTGGAAAACGAGATGGCCAGCTGATAAAGGATCGGATAGAAGAACATAATGCCGAGGATGGTCAACAGCGTATAGTTGATGACCTCGAATGACCTGTCGCCAATGCTTTTTGAACGAATCATAAGTAGCTCCCTCTATGCTGCGTTTATCATCGATGGGAACAACGACTGATCTTACCAGAGGCTGATATCGGCGGCCTTCCGGCTGATGGTGTTGAACAGGGTGACGAGCACTAGGTTGACGACGCTCTGGAAGAGATCGACGGCCGCGGAGTACGAATACTCCATGCGCACGATGCCCTGTTTGTAGACGAAGGTGCCGATGATTTCGGAGGTCTTGAGGTTCAGGTCGTTCTGCATGAGGTAGGCTTTTTCAAAGCCGACGGTGATCAGCGTGCCCAGCCGCATGAGCAGCAGGATCATGATCGTGGGCAGAATGCCGGGCAGCGTAACGTGGATCATCTTGCCAAAGCGGCCCGCGCCGTCCACCTCCGCCGCCTCGTAGAGCTCCTGACTGATTCCGGCCAGCGCGGAGAGGTAGAGGATGGAGGAATAGCCCAGGCCCGACCAAATGCCTGAGATGATGTACATGGGGCGGAAATACTGCGGCTCGGTGTTGAACATGACGGTGTCGTGCCCCAGAGCCCGGATGACCTCGTTGATGAAGCCGGTCGTCGGGGAGACCAGCTGGTTCATCATTCCGACGACGATAACCGTCGACACGAAGTACGGCAGGTAGCTGACAGTCTGAATCGCCTTTTTGAAGCGGAGGTTTTTGGTTTCATTGAGCATCAGCGCGAAGATGATGGGCGCCGGGAAACCAAAGAGCAGCGACCCGAAGCTGATTTTCAGCGTGTTTCCGAAAATAAGGCCGAATTTCCGGTAAGTGAAGAATTTTATGAACCATCTGAGCCCGACCCAGGGGCTTCCGAACAGCCCGTCCACGAAATTGTAGTCTTCAAAGGCGATGGCGAGATAGCCAATCGGCACATACCGGAAAGTGATTGCGATGGCAATAGGAAACAGCAGCATGACATAGAGCGCGCCGTCATGCGTCAATGAATAGATAAACGTTCCGGAATGATACTTGCGCGCCGGTTTCCTGACTGCCGCGTTTCGTTCAACCATTTATTCTCACCGCCTCATCGCGCTTGTTTCGTCTTTTCCAGCAAAAGCGCCCGTATGCCGGACGGATCAACGCCGCCCGGCATGCGACGTTCTAATCTTCCAACAGCTTCAGCGCGTTCCCCCTGCAGATCTTCTCATAAACCGTGTATGAGATGTTCCCGTTCTCCATGGCCTCGTCCAGGAAGGGAGCGAGCTTCAACATGGGATTGGTGATGTTGGAAGGCGCGCAGATGTCCGTGCCGTAGTACAGCCTGTCCTGGAATTCTTCCATGAAGGCGTAGGCAAATTCCGGATCCCGCGACATGGCGTTGTAGCCGCTGCCCGCCGAGAGATCGCAGGTGAGGTTGGGGTACTTCCGCATCAGTTCCACGAGCCGGCCGCCCGGCGCGACCTTGCCGGCGGGGTAGCCGCCCCAGTTCTTCTCGTTCACATCGCCGCTGATATGCGACCAGAAGCGCTGGCTGTGGCCCAGTATCTGCAGATCCGGGAAGTCGCGAAGCGTCTTTTCCAGGCCGGGCAGGCCGAGGCTGTCCACGATGCCGTATTCGCCGTAGCGCACGCCGATGTGGATGGTGACGGGCATGCCGCAGCGCTGGCAGTGTTTGAAGAGGTTGCGCATACGGGGATCGTCAAAGGGCAGGTTGGTGCAGACCTCGCCGACGCCCTTGGCTCCGCGCGCCTTGTAGTAGTTGAGGAAGTAGCTCAGGTCGGTATCCGGCGTATTCCTGCCCTGATGCGGATCCACGTTACAGAACCAGTAGAACAGATCCTTGTGCGCCTCGTACATCTCCTGGTATTCGCGCGTGGTGGCCGTGTCGAAGGAGGCCTCCATCTTGATGAGCGACAGCAAAAGCCCCTTCTCCACGCCGATCTGATCGTACATCGCGCGCAGCTGCTCCGGCGTGGCGAACGTGTCGCCCGCGGCGTTTCGCGGTATGCCGGGCGTCTTGTTGCTGTGAACATGAATGTCGATTTTCTTCAGTCTTTTCATCGAATCATACCTCCGTGCGCGTCGCACATTCCCGGATTATGCCGTCAGGAGCTTAAGCGCGTTGCCGCGGCAGATCTTCTCGTAGACCGCGTAAGAGATTTTGCCCGTTTCCATGGCGTCGTCCAGGAAGGAAGCGAGCTTCAGCATGGGATTGGTGATGTTCGAAGGCGCGCAGATGTCGGTGCCGTAATAGAGCCGATCCTGGAATTCTTCCATGAAGCCGTAGGCGAATTCCGGATCGCGCGACATGGCGTTGTAGCCGCTGCCGGCGGAGAGATCGCAGCACAGGTTCGGATACGCGCGCAGCAGCTCGACGACGCGGCCGCCCGGCGCGACTTTGCCGCCGGGATAACCGCCCCAGTTGCCTTCGTTCACGTCGCCGCTGATATGCGACCAGAAGCGCTGGCTGTGCCCGAGGATCCGAAGATTCGGATAATCGTGGAGCGTCCTTTCCAGGCCGGGCAGGCCCAGGCTGTCGGCGATGCCGTAATCGAAATCGGGTATGCCGATATGGATGGTCATCGGCAGTCCGCTCTTCTCGACGTGCGCGAAGAAGTTGCGCATCAGCGGATCGTCGAAGGACAGATTGGCGGTCACTTCGCCCACGCCCTTGGCCCCGCGCGCCTTGTAATAATCGAAGAAGGGGCTGAAATCCGTCTCCGGCGAGTTCGAGCCCTGGCGCGGGTCGACGTTGCAGAACCAGAAAAAGCTGTCCGGATGCCCCTGGACGATCTCCATGATTTCCCGGTTGGAGACGTTGTCGTAGGCCGCGTCCAGCGTGACCGAGGGCAGCAGCACGCCCTTCTCCACGCCGATCTGATCGTACATCGCGCGCAGCTCGTCCGGCAGGGCGTAGGTATCGCCCTGCGCGTTGCGGGGAATGCCGCGGCTGCTGGCGGTGTGAACGTGAATATCTATTTTCCTGAGCTTCTCCATGCCTGATTCATCTCTTTCGCTTATGAATGATTTCGTCGCTGCGCCGCTCAATCGGCGCGCACGTCGACGGGTTTTCCCGTCCTGGAGGATTCATAGATCGCGTTGATCAATACGATGGCCCTGCGCGCTTCGCGGCAGTTTACGATCGGCTCGCGGCCCGTGAGGATGGCCTCCGTCAGGTCGCGTATGTGGCACAGGTGCCCATAGTCTGATATGGCCATGGGATCCCTCGCGCCGCATAACGGATTGCCGTCCGACGACACGTCGTCCGGCTTTTCGCAGCCCTCGACGTCCCATTCGGTGATGAGCTGTTCGCACATGGTGATCGTGCCTTTTGTGCCCGAAAAGCTCAGGCGGCGGGGAAAGCCGGGGTAAACCGAGGTGGTTCCCTGAATGTATCCGATCGCGCCGCTTTCGTATTCGACGGCCGCCACCGCCGTATCTTCAACCTCGATGCGATGGAACAGCGTGCGCGCCAGCCCGTAAACGGTTCTGACCGGTCCGGCCAGGGAAATCAGCGAGTCGATGCCGTGAATGCCCTGATTCATCAGCGCGCCGCCGCCGTCCATGGCCCAGGTGCCGCGCCAGGGGCTCTTTTCGTAATACTCCGGCGCGCGGTAATACTTCATTGAGGCGTCGCAGGTCACCAGCCGCCCCAGCAGATGCTCGTCCAGCGCTTTTTTGATCCTGCGGTAAGAATCCATAAAGCGGTATTGCGAGACGACGCCAACGCGGACATCGCTCTTTTCAACCGCCTCGATAACGGCGTCGGCCTGATCGACCGTCAGCGCGAGCGGTTTTTCAACCAGCACATGCTTGCCCGCCTTCACGGCCTGTATGGTTTGGGAGGCATGCAGGCCGCTCGGCGTCAGAATACACACGGCGTCGACATCGGGGCTTTCGATCATCTTCTCGAAGGAAGGGAACGCCCTGCCCCCGTTCGAAGCGCAAAAAGCCTCCGCTGCGCCCGGGCGCACATCCGCCGCGCCGGCGAACGCCGCGTCCGGAGTTTGTTTGATGGCGCTGATATGGTGGGACGCGATCGCGCCGCATCCAACCAGGCCATACCGAACAGCCATACGCCACCCCTCCCCGTCATGCGCCGCAACCAGAGTGAGAACCGATCAGGAAAGCGTCAGGCGTTTTCCGTGCCATACCAGCGGCCGCCCTGATGGCCTTTCCCGGCGGATTCGGGATCGATCAGCTGCATGTGGTTCTCGGCCACCTTGCGGAACGCGTAAGCGTATTCCTCAATGACCGCCTTGTCGTATTTCTTGAACCAGGGCGCGGAGAAGCACAGCTTGTGCTCGGACGGCTCGCAGGCGGCGTCCATTTCGCGCACGTCGCGGTCCGCGTACAGTATGCGCGAAGGCTTGCCGATGTTGTAGAAATCGAACGATTTGAAGAAGGGATGGGTATGCAGGCAGAAGTTGCCGCCGTCCCAGCTGGCGAATCCCTCGGCGCGCACCGCCTCGCAGAATTTGCCGACGGGCAGGCCGTCCATCTCATCCTCGACGTAGAGGCCGTGGGGGCTGTACCAGCCGGCCATGTTTGAACCGGTGCTCTCGTCGACGCGGATGGGGCGAATGCCCTTAACGCCTTCCAGCTGATCCCAGAAGTAGTTCATGGCCCTGCGGATCTCCGCGCAGCGCTCGTCGTAATACTTGAGCTGCACGCGGCCCAGCGCCGAGCAGAGCTGATTGGCGCGGCCCTTGATGCCGCCGAGGGCGATGTGCGAATAGGGGAGCAGATCTTCGCATTCCTGAATGAACTTGCTGTTGTTCCGCTCGTAGTGCCCGTAGGCTATGGCGCGCTCAAAGTATTCGCGCTTGTCGGTCACCATCATGCCCATCTCGCCGGCCGCGAAGGATTTCCAGCTCATGAGCGACATCGCGCCGATATCGCCGAAGGTGCCCAGCCTCTTGCCCTTGTAGAGGCCGCCCTGCGCGTGGGAAACGTCCTCGATGACCTTCAGATTGTGTTTGCGCGCGATGGCCATGATCCTGTCCATGTCCGCCGGATAGGCGAAGTAGTGCACGACCACGATGGCTTTGGTCTTCGGGGAAACGCATCTCTCGATGTCGTCCGGATCCATGCTGAGGTGGTCGTCTATGTTGCAGAACACGGCCGAAGCCCCGAAGTTGATGGCCTGCGACACGCTGCCCCAGTAGGTCTTGGTGGGACAGATGATTTCATCGCCCGCGCCGAGGCCAATGGCGTACATGGCCGCGCTCAGCGTCGCAGTGCCGTTGCAGAAGGCCAGCGCGTATTTGGTTCCCAGCCAGGCTGCGAATTCGTCCTGGAATTTCTCGGTGATGTCGGTTCCGGAGAACTTGTTGTTGCGAATGACATCCAGCGCGGCGGCTTCATCCTCTTCGGTGATGATGGGCCACTTGAAGACTTCGGGCGCGGCGTGTGTGATCGCGGGGGCGCCGCCCAGCAACGCAAGCTTTTCCATGCAGAAGTCCCTCCCGTTTGGCGTAGTCAGACATTCAAGGATCGTAACGTAATTCCGGTTTTCACCCGTTAAAACGCCACCGCCACGCGCTTTCCCGTTTTATAGGATTCCTCGATGGCGTGCTCGATGACAACGGGCTTCAGCAGTTCGCCCAGCGGCCTCGGAAGACGCGCCGTGCGCACCATTTCCGCGAACTCCGTGAGCTCTGTTTTATAGAGATAGGTCACGTTGGCGCTGCTGGCGAAGACGGCCGTTTTGTCGGTCACGGCCGCGGCCGAATACGTGTAGCCGTTGTAGTACTGGCCGGCGACGTCGAACCCGTCGTACTGGAAGGTGACCATCAGCCGGTTGGATTCCTCGCTCACCAGGTTGGCGCAGACCGCTTTGATATCAGCGCCGAACACGGAGGTCATCATTTCGATCAGATGCTGGCTGTAGAAGTAGAAGCCGCCGTATTCGTTGATCATATTCACGGGCGCGCTCACATAGCCGCCCTTGACGATTCCTTCCTTCACCGCTTCGCGGACGGGATCGAGCTCCTTCAGGAATTTTAAGCTGGATCCGCCGCAGAGGAGGGAGCCGCTCTTTTCCGCCGCGCTGATCAGCGCACGGCCCTTTTCCAGATCGACGGTGAACGGCTTGTCGATGAACGCGGGGATACCCTCTTTGACATAGGGCAGGGCGTATTCATAATGCAGGTCGCCGTGCCGGGCCGTCACCATGATCGCGTCCACCTTGCCGAGGAAATCCTCCGGTTTTTCGGCGGCGCAGCCCGCCAAGCCGGCGTCCAGTATTTTTTTGTTGGACTCGGCGTCATAGCCGTACACGCCGACCAGCTCGATGTCGGCGTATTCCGGATCGCCGGCGATCAGCTTCGCAAAGGCCATGCAGTGGGAATTCTCCGTGCCGAGAATGGCGATTTTCATATCCGCTGCAGCTCCTTTCTATTCGAGGATCGGGAGAGGATTCTGGGCGTGGATCTTGTCGATGACCTTCAGCTGTGTGAGCACCTGCTCGGGCGTGATGATCAGTTCCGCGCCGTTCACCAGATGCTCGTAGATCATGTCGTAATACTTTTCAACGGCCGCGTTGAAGGACGTGCCCTTGATATCCTCTTCGATCTCCGTCCATTCCAGCTTTTCGCCGCAGTATTTCGGATAGCCGTTTTCATCGCGCAGCGGCTCCATGATCTGAACCAGCGGCTGAGCCTTCGCGGGATCGAAATACTTCATTTCGAGATGGCCCATCTTGGCGCGCAGGCATCCGCGGCTTCCGGAAATGGTGTAAAGATACGGGCTGTAGCAGTTGCAGCTGGAGATCTCGACATCGACGAGGGGCTTGCCCGGCACCGTCAGGATGATCTTGGCGTAGTCCTCCGCGTCGCCCGCCGTGTTGACCGTCGCGAGTTTGGAGAACACGGTCACGTCCTCCGGGAATCCCAGCAGGTCCATCGCCTGATCCAGGGGGTGCGGGCCGGTGTTGCGCACGTTGCCGCCGCCGTATTTCATGCTGGTCTGCCAGTCCCAGCGGCGCGCGAAGCCGGAAAAGCTGATGCTGATCTGGATGATGTCGCCCAGGACGCCGCTCGCGAGGATTTCCTTGATGCGCGTGTAATACGGCGCGAAGCGGGACTGCTGGAACACATCCAGCATTTTGCCGGCCTTTCGGGCGGCCAGGATCGCCCGGCAGCCGTCTTCATAGGACTTTGCGAACGGCTTTTCCGAAATCACATTGAAGCCATGCTCCAAAAGGTCGATGCTGACCGGAACATGCTGATAGGAGAACGTGGAGTTGACGACGAGATCGATATCCGTGCGTCCGAACAGATCGCGGTAATCGGCATACACGTCGCAGCCGTATTCCTCGCGCGCCCGTTCGCGGCGGTATTCGATTTCATCGACGATCGCGACGACTTTATAGTTCTTGTTGGCGTCGCTCTTAAAATACGCGCCATGAATATCACGGCCGCTTCTGCCCTGGCCGATGATGGCCACATTCAGCGTTTTGGTCATTTTTTCAAATCCTCGCTTTCTCTGGTTTTTTCTGTTCGTTAAAGCCTGGAGGCGCTGTCGCTGTCGCAATAGAGCGTCGCGTCAGGCGCGCGTCTCAGGATCGACGCCGGGCACGCCTCGCTGATCGGCCCGTTGATCGTTTCATAGACCGCCGCCGCTTTCGTCGGCGCGGGCACCACGCAGAAGTGATGCTTCGCCGCCATCAGCGCGGGAATCGTCAGCGTGAAGGCGTGGGTCGGCACGTCGTCGAGCGCCGCGAAGCATCCGTCGTGCACCTGCTGCGTGCGGCAGGTCAGGTCCAGCGCCACGATTTTGACCAGCTTGCTGTCGTTGAATTCGGCTACGCCCGGATCGTTGAAGGCGATGTGGCCGTTTTCGCCGATGCCCATGCACACGATGTCAACGGGATTTTCGCGGAGCAGGGCGCTGTAACGCGCCGCCTCCGCCTCCGGATCGCCTTTGCCGTTCAGGAGCGACACGCTGCCAAAGGGCACCACGTCGAAGATCGCGTCCTTCAGGAAGCGCGCGAAGCTCTGCGGCGCGGTGTCGCAGTCGAGGCCCACATATTCATCCATGTGGAACGCGTTTACGCGCGTCCAGTCGATATCCGGCTCCTTCACCAGCGCGGCGAGAAACTCGTTCTGCGACGGAGCGGCGGCGAAGATCATATTGATCGCCCGTTTTGCCGCGAGCAGTTTCCGCATGCACGCCGCGGCGTCCTTCGCGGCCTCGGCGCCCATGGCGGCGCGCGTGTCGTAGATTTTTACCCTGAGCAGATCTTTCTCGAAGCTGCGCACAAGCATTGCTTCCGTCTCCCTTCATGATTAAGTCGCCCGAATCGGTCGGAATCATTTCCCGTACCACTTTGCTAACATTATATATCCATCCATTTAGAATTCAAATGCTTAAAATGCCCTTTATCATTGCAAATAGTGACATTCTGTGCTATAATCATTTTACAACCGGTCAATGAAAGGGATAATAAGAATGCAGAGCCAGCAGCTGTTTACGTTCAGAAACGACGGGATATACTATCATCATACCCTCACGGACAAGCCCATCAAAAACGATTTTTCCTTTTTGAGCCACGCGCACAACCAGATAGAGTTCTACTATTTCATCACCGGCGCGGCGCAGTTTGTGATCGAGGGCAGCATTCATCTGCTCGTGCCGGGAACGCTGCTCATCATCGACCGGAACATCGTTCACAACCTGCTGATCTACGACGAGGACGCGCCCTACGAGCGAATCGCCGTTTTGATCGATCCGCAGCTCTTCCCGGCCGGGTTTGATGAAATCAGCCGGGATCTCCGCACGGGCTACATTTACGGCCAGCCGTCCGCGAGCCGGCGGGAATGGCTGGCCAGGAGCTTCTCCGTGGTCGAACACAGCCAGGTGGGCGACGCGGGGATGCCGGCGCTGATCATCTCGCTCCTGTCGATGATCCTGGCGGAATTCAGCCGTTCCCGCGCGTCCTCCGTTTCGCAGGAACCGAAGGGCGACGAGCTCGTTCTGTCCATCATCCGCTTCATCAACGAGCATCTCACCGACGACTGGGATCTCAACGACCTTCAGAACGCGCTCTTCCGGGACAAGGCCTATCTGAACCGCCGCTTCCGCCAGATCATGGGCTGCTCCATCTGGAAATACGTCACCCGAAAGCGCGTGTTCAACGCCCAGCAGCAGATCATCTTTTCAAAGAGCATTTCATACGCCTTTTCGCACAGTGGCTTTAACGATTATTCTTCGTTTTACCGCAGCTATAAAGCGTATATCGGCATTTCGCCTACCGAGGATCTGCGGCGGCGCATACCGTGACGATACCTCCCGCAGGCCGCCGTCGGGCCTTCAGGGCGGTCTCATTTGATTCAGTAAATTGGAGTTTGGAGGGCTCAAAGGGGCTTCCCCTGGAGGGGAAGCTGTCGCCGCAGGCGACTGATGAGGTGTTATCGTCGCGACCAGCATCCTATTGCGATAGACAGCAAAGAGCCGGGCTAACACCTCATCCGC
>JAFZRB010000095.1 GCA_017620115.1 Clostridia bacterium
CAACATCTGTCATCATTCCGCCGCCCCAGGAGGTGTTTCCCTTGCCCGAAATCAACTGGTACCCCGGACATATGGCCAAGACCCGGCGCATCCTCGCCGACCAGCTGGCCAGCGTGGACGCCGTGATCGAGCTGTGCGACGCCCGCGCGCCGCAGGCCACGCGCAATCCCGACCTGAACTACCTCTGCCGCGGCAAAACGCGCATACTCATCCTCAACAAGGCCGACCTGGCCGACGACGCCGTCACCTCCCAGTGGATGGCGCATTACCGCGACATGGGCCTGAAGCCCATCCGCTTCAATTCTACCGGCGGCCATACCCGCGACATCCTCACCGCCATCGAGGAGGCCTGCGCCCCGGCCGTGGCGCGCATGAGGGAGCGCGGCGTCAACAAGACGGCGCGGCTGATGGTCATCGGCATACCGAACGTGGGCAAATCCACCTTCATCAACCGCATCTTCGGCCGCGCCATCGCCCAGGCGGGCGATAAGCCCGGCGTCACGCGCTCGAACCAGTGGGTTAAGGTGGGGCCGTATCTGGAGCTTCTGGACACGCCCGGCATGCTCTGGCCCAGGCTGAGCGACCAGGGCGACGCGCGGCTGCTGGCCTATCTCGGTTCCATCCGCGATGAGATCCTGGACAGCGAAGGCCTGGCCATCGACCTCATCAAGCTGCTCTACCGCCTCGCGCCGGACGCCGTATGCGCCCGCTTCCGCATCACCGGGGACGACATCAACCCGCCCGAACCCGAATACGACGGCGAGTGGCACGACGCGCCCACCGTGCTGGATCGCATCTGCGCGGGGCGGGGCTGGCTGCTCGCCGGCGGCAAGCCGGACATCGCGCGCGCCTCCGCGCTGGTGCTGGATGAATTCCGCGCCGGGCTCATCGGCAAGGTGTCCATCCAGCGGCCGGGCGACCAGGCCATGGATGAAGCGCCCGTGCCCGTGCTGCAGGCGCAGCTGGACGAACGGCCTGACATGAAAAAGCGGCCCGCGCCCCGAAAGCCCGGGCCCGGTTCGCCGAAGCGGCCCCGTCCCTCCGGCGGCTCCCCGCGCGCGCAACGGGGCGTCCGCCGCGATAAATGAAACCTCGGGAGGTCATATCATGCCGCGAGAGACCGACGCGCAGCGCCTTCTGCGCATGATCGAATACGAAAAGCCGCTGTGGGCGCGGGGGCTGGCCGTGGCCGGCATCGACGAGGTTGGCCGCGGGCCGCTGGCGGGGCCGGTGGTCACGGCGTGCGTGATCGTCCCGCAGGACAGACTGGTACCGGGCGTCAACGACTCCAAAAAAGTGGCTGAGCACAAGCGCGAGCGGCTCTTCGAACAGCTCATGGACGCCGCATCCTACGCCCGCACGGGCTGGCGGTCGCCGCGGGTCATCGACGAAATCAACATACTCAACGCCACGAAGCAGGCCATGGAGGAAGCCGCCGCGGACGCCGTCAACGCGCATTTCCTCATCGACGCCGTGACAGGGCTTCGTCTCCCCGGCGAGGCCACCTCCATCGTCCACGGCGACGCGCTCAGCTACATGATCGCCGCGGCGTCCATCGTCGCCAAAGTGACGCGCGACCGCTACATGATCGAGCTGGACGCGAAATACCCCGAATACGGCTTCGCGCGCAACAAGGGTTACGGCACCGCCGAGCATATCGCCGCGCTGAAGAAGTACGGCCCCTGCCCGGAACACCGGCGCAGCTTCATTCAGGGCATCCTGGCATGAACACGCGGGAGGTGGGCCGCGTCGGCGAGCAAATCGCGGAAAAGTACCTCGTCGAACAAAAAGGCGCCCGCATTCTGGCCCGCAATTTCACCGTGCGCGGCGGAGAGATCGACCTCGTGGCGGAAATCGGCGACGTGATCGCCTTTGTGGAGGTCAAGCTGCGCACGCATGGCGACGCCCACGAAGCCATCGGCTACACCAAGCAGAAACGCCTCTCGCGCGCGGCGCTGGTCTATCTCCAGCAGCACCGCCTGCTCGACCGAACCTCGCGCTTTGACGCGATTCTCATCCAGCCGCCAGCCGGCATTGAATACATCGAGCGCGCGTTCGATTTCCTGCCGTAATCAAAAAACCCCGGCCTCCATCGTTCCGGAAGGCCGGGGCTTATATTGTCCGCTACAGGTTTTCTTCCATCTGCTCCTGAATCTCTTCTTTCATCTTCTCCTTCTGCTCCGGTTTCTTGCCCAGGAACATGGCGCTGAAGGAGATCCCGCCCAGCAATATCCAAGCGTAGTAATTGAAGAACCGCCAGAACAGCATGGCCCAGAACACGGAACCGGACGTGAGCCGCGAGAACACCAGATAGAACGAGCCTTCCGCGGCGCCCGCGTTGCCCGGCGTCGGAATGAAGGCGATGGATGAATTGATGGCGAGCGCCGTGGCCACGCAGCTCAGCCAGTCCAGCTCGCCGCCGAACGCCAGCAGCACGAAATACGGGATGATGTGCACCGCCGCCTGATAGACCAGCGAGAGCAGCATGATCTGCACGCACAGCCGCTTGCGGACCAGAAGGCCTTTGATGCAGCCGCTGTACTCGTCAATATGTCGGCGCGCTTTGGCGACAGCCGCCTCCCTGTCCTTCACCAGCTTCAGCCTGCTCAGCAGCGTAAAGACCCACTCCGTGGCCCAGGCCACGGCCTTAGGAAAGATGACCGACAGCAGGATGACCAGCGGGAAGAACGCGTAGAACAGCAGTCCGATCCAGGCCGTCACGCGGATGGTGTCGCTCAGGATCAGGTCGCCGCAGAAGGCGAACATACCGATC
>JAFZRB010000096.1 GCA_017620115.1 Clostridia bacterium
ACAGCTCGGTTTCCAGGAAGATCTGGCCGTCCGTGATGGAAATGACGTTGGTCGGAATATACGCCGACACGTCGCCCGCCTGCGTCTCGATGATGGGCAGCGCCGTGAGCGAGCCGCCGCCGTATTCGGGAGCGATGCGCGCGGCGCGCTCCAGGAGGCGGGAATGCAGGTAGAATACGTCGCCCGGATAAGCCTCGCGGCCCGGCGGACGGCGAATGAGCAGCGACAGCGCGCGGTACGCCACGGCGTGCGTCGAGAGATCGTCGTACACGATCAGCACGTCCCTGCCCTGCTTCATGAAATACTCGCCGATGGTGCAGCCGGAATACGGCGCGATATACTGCAGCGGCGCCAGCTCGCTGGCTGTGGCCGACACGACGACGGTGTAATCCAGCGCGTGCGCCGCCTCCAGCTGCTCGACCAGGCGCGCCACAGTCGAGCGCTTCTGGCCGATGGCCACGTATATGCAGATGACATCCTTGCCCCGCTGGTTGAGGATGGTGTCGATGGCTATGGTGGTCTTGCCGGTCTGGCGGTCGCCGATGATCAGCTCGCGTTGGCCGCGGCCGATGGGGATCATGCTGTCGATGGCCTTGATGCCGGTCTGCAGCGGCACCGAAACGCTCTTACGCTCGATGATGCCGGGAGCCTTGCGCTCGATGGCCCAGTGACCCTCGGCCTCGATGGGGCCCTTGCCGTCCACGGGCTGGCCCAACGCGTCCACCACGCGGCCGATCAGTTTTTCGCCCACGGGCACGGAAACGACGCGGCCCGTGCGCTCCACGGCGGCGCCCTCCTCGATGCCCTCGTCGTCGCCCAGCATGACGACGGCCACGGAATTCTCTTCCAGGTTGAGCGCCATGCCGTAAGCGCCGTTCGAGAAGCGAACCAGCTCGTTGGCCATGCACTTTTCAAGGCCGGATACGCGCGCGATGCCGTCGCCGATCAGAAGCACCGTGCCGGTTTCGCTCTGGTCGATCTTCTGCTCGTAATGCCTGATCTGCTCCTTGATGATTTTCGATATTTCCTCGGGCTTCAATTGCATCCTGTCAGCCTTCTTTCATTCAGGGTTACGCCGCCTGCGCGTTCACGCTTCCTCCGTCAGATGACGGCGCAGAAGATCCAGCCTGTGCCGGATGGTGTTGTCGTAGCGGCGGCCTTCCATATCGACCCGCAGGCCGCCCATGACGGCCGGGTCGACGCGCACGATCAGCTCCACGCGCCGGCCGGAGATCTCGCCGAGCCTCCGGGAAAGCGCCTGGCGCTGCGTGTCCGTGAGCGGCGCGGCGGTAACCACCTTCGCCTCCACGATGCCCTTCGCCTCGCACCAGCGGCCGTGAAAATACCGCGCGCAGTCCGAAAAAGCATAGAGCGCCCCGCGCTCCAGCAGGAGCTTCATGAAATTGAGCGTATAGGCGTGAACCCGGCCGCGAAAGGCCGTGTCCAGTATGCTCAGCCGCTCCGTGCCGGGCAGCGCGCGGGACTGGAGCAGCCGAAGGTAGCGCGGCTCGGTCCGAAACGCCTCCGCCAGCTCGTTCAGCTCCTCGTGAATCGTGTCGAGCAGGTTCTCCTCCCTCGCCAGGTCGAAGAGCCCCTCGCCGTATTCTCTGGCCAGATTCGTCATGCCTTGTCACCCGCATTTCGGATAAATTCATCCACGAGCTTGTCCTGATCGGCCGCGTTGAGCTCGCGGCTGACCAGCTGCTCGGCAATATCCACCGCCATGCCGGAGAGCTCCTTTTTCACCTCGGAGAACGCCTTCACGCGCTCCTGCGCGATCTCGCTCTCGGCGCGGCGGATCATGCCGTCGGCCTGGACCTTCGCGTCGCCGACGATGGCGTCGCCGCGGCGGTTCGCGGTTTCGAGGGCAGACTTCATCAGCTGATCCGCTTCCTCGCGCGCGCCGGCCATGTGGCGGTCATAGTCCTGCTTGAGCTCGGCCGCGCGGGCGCGGTCTTCGTTGGCCGCGTTGTAGATGCCGTCGATCTCCGCCTGACGCGCGGCAAGCACGTTCATGACGGGCTTGAACAGGAACTTCTTAATGAGCAGGCAGAGGATCAGCAGGTTGCAGTACTGAAAGATGATCGTCCAGGGGACGATTGAGAAAAACTCCTGCACCCCATTCATGGTGTCATTCCTCCGTTTGCGCGTATTAAAGCCTGCCGATCAGCGGATTGACCATGACCAGAAGCAGCGCGATGATGAAGCTGTAGATACCGGTGGTCTCGGACAGCGCGATGCCCAGGATCATCGTGGAGGTGATGTCGCTCTTGGCCTCGGGCTGACGGCCGATGGCCTCCAACGCCTTGCCGGCCGCGAAGCCTTCGCCGATACCGGGGCCGAGGCCCGCGATCATCGCGATGCCCGCGCCGATTGCCGAACCCGCCAGGACGATAGCTCTGCTCAGCATTGTCATTTCATCAGTACCCATGATTAAACCCTCCCATATTATAATTCGCAGGTGATGCTATGTTAACCCTCCGATGCCAGCTTGATGTTGACCATCATCAGCATGCAGAAGATGAACGCCTGGATGCAGCTTGAGAACAGATCGAAATAGATCGAGAGGATGGCCGGGATGCCGACCTGGAAGATGGGAACGCCGCTCAGGATCTGGCCCACCGCGCCGGGAATCGCGCCCAGCACCGCGGCGGACAGCCCCGCCAGCGCCGAATAGACCAGCATGGAGATGATCATGCCCGAGGCGATGTTGCCGAAATGACGGAACGCCATGGACATGGGCGTCATGACCTCGCTGATGATGTTGATGGGCAGCAGCACCGCCACGGGCTGCAGGTAGCTCTTCAGATACCCGCCTATGCCGCTCGCCTTGATCTTCCAATACGTTATGAGCGTGAAGATCACCAGCGCCCAGCCCAGCACGCTCGAAAAATCGCCCGTCGGCGGGAACGCGCCCAGAAGGCTCGACAGGCTCGAGCACACGCTGATGGCCAGCACCGCCGCGGCCAGCGGCGCATAGTAGCTGAAGCGCTCGCCCATGTTGTTCTTCACCAGGTTATTGGCGGCTTTCACCAAAAACTCCGCGACGACCTGCCGTTTGGATGTGGCGTGCACCTTGAGGTTGCGCGTGAGGAAAATGCAGACCAGCGTGACGACCGCCATGACGATCCACGTTGTGACAACCGATCCGGAGAGAAAGAACCAGTCGTTCTGATAGACGATACTGGCGCCCGTTACCTCCATCAGGATTCACTTCCTTTGGCTTTCCGATTTTGTATGAGCTGCCACGCCTGAATGACGAATCGCGGGAAGAGCTGCGGCAGCATGACCGCGATCCAGTTCACCTTCAGGAACCAGATCGACGCGCCCAGCGCCAGCACCATGACCAGCATGCGCCGGTTATACGACATACGCATCTTCGCCTTGGCGCGCTTGAGATCAGCCTCGTCGTTCGGATCGAAATTCTCCGTCACGCGCTGAACGTCCATCGCCATCGCGAAGAAATTGCCCACGGCCACGGCGTAGCCGATCAGTGCGCCCAGCGCCACCTGCCATGTCATTTTCCCCAGCAGCAGGAACACGACGAGCATCGCCGCGCACAGGACAGCCGTGCCAATGGCGATGCGCCTGGTTTCCTGAACGACCGCTTTCTGTGGCTTCATGCTCCCATCCTCTTCCGCACCGCGACTGTGCAGACCAAATAACTTCCTATTATAGCTTTTGTATTGTTTATTATATACGATATCCCGCGTCCGCGCAAGGGCTTTTTGTTATTAAATTCATTCAGACTCAATATTTCCGTTTTATTGATACGCGGCCCACAAAAAAGAAACGGGCTTTCGCCCGCCTCCCTCACGCTTCGGGAAAGATTGCGCCGGAATAAGCCGCCTTGGCGCTGATACCGTCCAACATGCCGATCTTCCCGGCGATGGCGCTGATGACGTCCTGCGGGGCGTCCACCGCCACGGAGATGATGTTCACGTGCCGCGCCCTGTAGGGGATGCCCATGCGGCCCACGATGTACTCCGCGTACTCGTGCAGCAGCGCGTTGAGCTTTTCAACCGAGTCGTAATTCTCCACGATGATGCCGATGACCGCGATCCTGTGCTCCATATGATTGCCTCCCAAACGCATGATGCCTGAATTGTTCCCATTATATCATCGCCTCATTCGCCCGTCAAGCGTCATAGCTTTTCTTCTTCCATGCGGCGAATCTTCCCCCGAAGCAGCGCGCCTTGAACGATCAGCGCGATGAGCAGCGTAAGGCACGCCCCGGCCAGCGGCCACACGTAGCCCGGCACCATCTCCTTCACCAGATCGGCGGCGGTCTCGGCCTCCTTTTTCGCCTCCGGGGCGGCCTCCACAGTAAGCGCCACGGGCAGCGAAAAGCCCGTTTCGTTGCCCCAGGCGTCCTCGGCGGCGACGCTGATCTCCCCGCTCAACTCGCCCAGTATGTCCTTGCCCGGCGTGACGCTGATCTTGGCCTGCTTGGTCTCGCCGGGAGCGATGGCGCCCACCAGCACGCTCTGCCGCTCCACAACCCCCGGCAGGCTCAAGCTGGCGACCACGTTGCGCAGCTCGCCCCGGCCGAGGTTCATCAGCGGCAGCGCGAACGCGGCCGCGTCGCCCTGAATCACACTCGGCGGGGCCTGGACGCCGCCCTGCTCCAGCCGGATCTCCTGCGACACGGGCAGCGTGAAGGTCTCCTCCCACTCCCCCGGCTGGTCGAGCGCGGTGTAGCTCAGGCGGAAGGCGAGGGTGTGCAGCGCCACGGCGGCGTCCGGCTTCACCGTCGCGGGGTACTCGATCCACGCCGATTCCCCCGGCATGAGCGCGGGTACGGCCAGCTTATCGGAACCCGCGGGCAGCACGTCGCCCGCCGCGTCGGTCACGGTGAGGATGATGTCCTTCATCTCGGCGTAACGGCTGGTGTTGGTGACGAGCGCGCGGATCGCGCCGTCCTCGCCCACATTCAGATCTGCGCTCACGGCGGAAATGCCCGGCCGGATGAGGTCGCTCCTGCCGTCGCGGATGCGCACCACCGTGGGGTATTCGCTTCGCATCGGGTTGCCGTCGCGGTCCGTACCCTCCACCACGACGCGCGCCGCGTAGTCGCCGTTGTGCCGCGCGCTCACCAGCGGGAGCCTCAGCCGCACGGCGTACAGCCCCTCGTTCTTCCAGCAGTCCGCGCTGAGATTCTCCGAGGCGAAAGGCGAGGTGTCCGGGTCGTCCAGCTCCAGCGTGGCGGTGATCTTGCCGCCGGTTTTGTCCGAGGTCAGCGGCAGGTAGATGTTCACCGCCCCGTCGCTCACCGTGGGCTCATACCCCTGCCGCCACGACTGGTTCATCCCCGCGAGGATTTTGTTTTCCTCCAGCACAAAGCCCTCGGCATTGGCGTATGCGGGAAGTAATAACACGGCAAGCAAGGTTATTATAAAGCGTTTCATGTTCATACCTCCAAAGTGGAAAAAACGATTGCTGTCGGATAAGGCTTCCCCTCGAGGGGAAGCTGTCACGCGAAGCGTGACTGATGAGGTGTTATCGCTGTGGCAGACAGTCTATTGCAATAGGCCGCTAAGCGCAAGGTTTCCACCTCATCCGCCTCTCACGAGGCACCTTCCCCTCGAGGGGAAGGCAAGGAGGTCTTATTCTCACAGTTCCCTTATGTTCTCCACAATGCTCTTCCTCATGGTTTCGCGCAGGGCCAGGCGCAGGGCGAGGAAGCAGCAGACGAGGCACAGCGCGGCCAGAACGGTCATGGCGCCCAGGGTGAGGGCCGCCGTGCCGGCCTGCACATTGTACATCAGCCCGAACAGGATGGCCAGCATGACGGCCAGCGCGGCGGCGTAGCCCGCGGCCAGCCCCACGGCGATCTGCGCGCCGTAGCACTTTATAAGCACGCGGACGTCCGCGCCCACGGCTCGCAGGGTGCCGATCATGCGCTGGTCGGCCCGGATGCGGCGGGACACATTGCCGCTCACCATGCCCACCGTAACGCCGAAGAACATCAGCGTCACCGCGCCCAGGGCCAGCATGGTCTGCCCCATCTCCTGAGCCCGCCTGCGGGCGAACATGATGCCGTCGTACACATCGTAGTCCTCCGCGCGGGCGGCGATGGCGTTCACGCGGGCGCTCAGGTAGTCCCCGGTCTCCTCGTCCACCGCGCCGTCCAGATAGATGTCCACGTACTGGGGCGTCTTGGCCTGCAGCCCCAGCGCCGCCAGGCCCTTCTCCGTGGTGATGATGCAGGTCATGCCCCAGTCCATTCGCAGCTGATTCAGGACGTTGTTTTTGCTGTCCTCCATCACGCCGCCGATTGTCACGCTGGCGTCCCGCCGCTCGCAGGTTTCCAGCAGCTCAGAAAACAGCTCATCGGTCATCTCATAGCTGTAATGGATGCCTTCGCCGGACGGCTCATGGGTCAGAAGCTGGGTCATGTCCAGCGTGTCGCCCGCGTGGAAGGCGTCGTTCACCCAGCGCCGGGTTATCTGATAGCCTTCCCGCCGTAACTGGGCGTCGCTGTTGGTTTCCGGGCCCTGGCTGGAGCTGCCCTTTCCGTCTTCCCAGAGCAGAACGGTAGGCGCGTAGACCAGCACCTCCCGGCCCGCGTCCAGCGCCTCCAAGTCGACACGGCCCTCCGTCAGCGCGCCGCGCAGGCCGCCGGCCATCTCCTCGCTCAGGGTGACGACCTCAAGGTTGTACTGGGCCAGCACCTTGTCCGTGCCGACAGCCGCGCGCACCAGGGGCTCCAGCCGCAGCATGTCGTAGCCGCGATCATATATGTAGCGGATGCTTTCTATATCCCCTTCTTCCGCCAGATACTCGTTGGTCAGCGTGAGGTAGTCCGCGACCTCGTCCACCTTCAGGATGACGGACTGGAACCGCGAGACGATCACGTTTTTGACATGGGGCAGCGCCCGAAGCTGGGCGACGTCGCCGTCGGTCAGGAAGCGGGTGGAGAAGTCGACGTCCGCGAACGAGAGATTGTAAAAGTAAACGGCCCCGCTCGAGTAGTTACTGATGCTGAATTCCCCGTATGTGTTGTAATCCCGCAGGCTCTCCGCCGCCACCAGCACGCCCAGCGCCGCGCAAAACAGCGTCAGCAGCGCCATGAGCGCCGCGCCCAGCTGCCGCGTGGGATGCAGCCGAATCTGCCGCTTCGCCAGCAGCAGCGCGGGTTTGAAGGAGGGCTGGCTCTTCACGCGCTTTGCCTTGCGCAGAAGCTGCGTGTCCCGGATGACGCTCATGGGCATGATGCGGGAGGCCCTGCGCAGGGGCAGGCTGGAGGAAAGCCAGATGCAGACGATAGAGAGAATCAGCATGGGCGCGAGCAGGCCGATGGTGGGCCGGAACAGCGCCGTCTCCGGAAAGAGCCTCGACAGGCCCCAGGCGAAGCCGCAGCCCGCGGCCAGCGAGAAGGGCGCGAGGATGAGCGCCATGAGCCAGGTCTGCCGCCCGAAGATGCGCCGAATCTGACGCCTGGTAGCCCCCACGGCCCGCAGCATGCCAATCTCCTCCACGCGCCGCGCCAGCTGGCCCTCCATGGCCTGAGCCACGCCCACGCCCGCGCACAGTACCAGCGACAGCCCTAAGAGGATCGCCAGCCAGGTGGTGACGTCCATCAGGCTGTCCAGCTCATTGCCCACGTCGTACCAGTTCTGCAGGTAGCCGTCCGAGCGGACGAGATACAGCCTGTCCTCGTATTCCTCATAGCTGTTCCTCATGATCCGCGCCTTGTTCGCGCCCCGGGCGAAGGTCATCAGCCGGTGAACCACCACCCGCCCGGTGGTAAAGGCGGGCTCATCCGCGCTGACCAGGGCGTTGGGGAACGCGAACACCCGGCCTGTGTCCCGACTGCTCCACATGCGCCTCTCCAGCGCCAGCTCCGACAGCACCCCAACGAGGGTGTATCTCCGCGTTTCGGCGAAGCCGTCCGGGGGCGTGAGTTCCAGCGTGATCTCGTCGCCTATCTGCGCGTCAATGCGCAGGTATTCCAGCATGTCCTGATCCAGCGCGATTTCCCCCGCTGCCTCGGGCAGCCGCCCCAGCAGCGCCCGGCGGTTCATGAGCGCCGCGCCGGTCTCGTCGTAGTAGCCAACGTATTTATCGCCGTCGCCGATGCGCGCGGTGAGGTAAACGCAGCCGATCTGGTCGAACTGGCCTTTTTCGCGTAGCTGCTGGTCGGTGATCTCGGGATGATCCAGCAGCACGCAGTCCTCCCAGCCCGTCTTCAGGGCCGCCTTTTCGCGCCGGGCCAGCATCACGCCCTGCACGCTCAGCACTGTGGCGCTGATGAGGAACAGCGACAGGAAAATGCCCGCCGCCAGGCTCGCCCACGCCTTCCTGTCCGTTCTCAGCGCCGCCGCCGCGATCTGGTTGATCGTGAGCCGGGGAACGGGGGAGTTGTATCGTTTCATATGCTTATCCTCCGATTGTCAGGATATATCGTTACAAATTAGCAATTATCAATTAGAAATTAGAAATTTAAAGGTACGCGCCATTTGCGCGGCCTCAGCCGCGCCCTAATTGCTAATTGCTAATTCCCCTCCGCCGTGTCCCTGCTGATCGTTCCGTCCTCGAGGAAGAGGATGCGGTGGGACTGCTCGGCGACGTGCACGTCGTGGGTCACGAGGATGAGGGTGACGCCCAGGTCGTGGCTCACCTGGCGCAGCAGCTGCAGCACCTCGCGGCCGGATTTGCCGTCCAGGTTGCCGGTGGGCTCGTCGGCGAACAGCACGCCGGGCTTGTTGGCCAGCGCCCGCGCTATGGACACGCGCTGCTGCTGGCCGCCGCTCATGGCGCCGGGCAGGTGATTGAGCCGGTCTCGGATGCCGAGGATATCGATCACGTGGTCCATGTAGTCCTTATCCAGCTTGCGGCTGTCCAGCATCACGGGCAGCAGGATGTTCTCCATGCCGGTCAATTCCTTCACCAGGTTGTAGCTCTGGAACACGAATCCGAAGCGCCGCCGCCTCAGCACGGAGAGTTGGTTGTCGCCGTACTGGTACAGCTCGTTGTCCTGATAGAACACCTTGCCGCCGGTGGGCCTGTCCAGCCCGCTCAAAAGATGCAGGAAGGTGGATTTGCCCGAGCCGCTGGGGCCCACGATGGCGGTGAAGGTGCCCTCCTCGAAGCCCACGCTCACGCCGTTCAGCGCGTACACCTTGTTTTCGCCCATCTGATATATTTTGCTCAGGTTTTCGCAGCGGATGATTTCCATATTTCTTGCCTCCTCGCGGTGATGAAAAGCCGGCGGGTTCTCTTTACGGTCTCTATCATACCACGCCAACCTTTCGATTCGGTGACTGCCACCTTACGATTTCGAAAGATAACGCTGCAAATAGAAAAAACCCTGCGGAAAACTCAGTCCGCAGGGATTCGAGCGATACAGATGTGTTGGCGGGCAGTGAAACCGGTCAGGCGCGGTAATCCTCCACCTGCGTTTCTCCCTTCAGCGTCACGACCTGCGTCACGTCCGCGTAGGACGCCGCATCCACGTACAGGTGGAAATGGTCGTGAGTCTTGAGCATGGTGGCGGGCACGCGGTTGGTGAGCTCATTCGCCAGCGTCTGGCTCACGGCCCAGGCCTTTTCCGCGTGGGGAACGGCGGAAACGATGGCTTTGCACTGCATGATCTGCCATACGCTCATGCTGACGGCCTGGCGGGGCACGTCCTCCATGGTCGCGAACCAGCCCTCGGCCACCTGCTGATTCCGGCAGGTCTTGTCGAGATTCACGACGAGATAGGCCACGCGGGTGTCGAAGTCCGCCGGGGGATCGTTGAACGCGATATGGGCGTTGCGGCCGATGCCGATCAGCCCCACGTCGATGGGAGAGCGGCGGATTTCCCGCGTCAGCGCCTCGATGCCCTCCTGCGTCCCGTCCACATAATGGGCGACGGGAACGCCGGTGAGATCGACGAAGCGTTCCTTCAGGTACTTGCGGAAGCTGGCGGGATGCGTGATGGGCAGATCCACGTATTCGTCCAGGTGGAACATCTCCACCTTGCTCCAGTCCACATCCGCTTTGACCAGGTATTTCAGCGTTTCAAACTGGGAAGCGCCCGTGGACAGCACGATGCGGGCCTTC
This sequence comes from Clostridia bacterium, assembly GCA_017620115.1. Taxonomy (GTDB): domain Bacteria; phylum Bacillota; class Clostridia; order Christensenellales; family Aristaeellaceae; genus Firm-10. The sequence continues at coordinate 10,051 of JAFZRB010000096.1, forward strand.
CCCCTCTCCCGGATGGCCTGATTGATCAGCAGGGCGGATTCTTCCGCCGCGCGGCGGCCCAGGTCTTCCGCCGTCTGGGAAATGACGATCTTCATAAACGGTATTCCTCCTCCAAGGGTATTCAGTGCTGTTTCATTTCAGGATAAAAATCGCCCAGGAATTCGCTCAGGTATACGGCGCGGTCTTCCTTCACGGATTTGTTGGCGGCGATGCCGATCCCGATGGACATGGCCCCGGCCCGGGTGTCCGCCATCTGATGAAGGGGATCCTCCGTCCAGCCGCGGAACAGCCTGTCCCGCATGGCGGGGTCGGAGCCGCCGTGGCCGCCGGGCCGCTGCCGCACGCGGGAACGGTCTATCGTCGCGCACTGGCCGTCCCTGTCATAGAAGCGGATGGTTTCCACGCCGAAAGCGTTGTCGCATTCCAGACGGCCCCTGGCGCCGTTGAACACGATCTTCATGCACTCGTAAGGCGAATGGGCGGTCAGCGAATAGCTCATCACCGCGCCTTTGGCGTACCTGACGTTCAGGGAGACGCTGTCCTCGATGTCGATCACATCGGAGAACAGGCAGCGGTCGCGGAAGTAGCCGTCCACGTCCTCGCAGTCCTTGTACAGCATTTTCAGCCTGCCGCCGTCCTCCGTGTCGATATCGAAATAGAATTCGCAACTGCGCCTGTAGGGGCAGTCGCGGCATCTTTCCCCCCGCTCCTTCCGCACGGGGCCGTAAAAGCGCCGGGTGCCGAAGGCGTTCACCTTGACCGGCTCGTCGTCCAGAAACCAGTTGGCCAGATCGAAATGATGGGTGGATTTGTGTATGAGCAGCGAGCCGGAATTGGCGCGGATGGAATGCCAGCGGCGGAAATAATCCGCGCCGTGGCTGGTGTCCAGCAGCCATTCGTAGTGCACGCTGAAAATGTCCCCCACGATCCCGTCCGCCAGCAGCTCCTTGATCTTCACATAAAAATCCATAAAACGGCAGTTGAAGGTGACGGTCACCCTGTGTCCCGTGCGCCGTTCCGTCTCCAGGATGTGCGCGCACATCGCGTCGTCCGTGGTCATGGGCTTTTCGGTGATCACATCGCACCCCGCCTCGAGGGCTTTGCAGATATACTGTTCATGGGCGCAGTCCCTGGTGGTCACGATCACCACGTCGGGCTTCTTTTCGCGCAGCATCTGGTCAAAATCCGTATAGGCCGGGATGTCCCGCCGCAGATATTCGCCGACCAGCCGCGCCCGCTTCCAGTTGATATCGCACACGCCCACCAGCCGGGCCGCGTCCTCATAGTCCTGAACGATGGGCTCGCAGTAGGACCACAGGCCCCGATAGCCCGCGCCCACCAGCGCATACGTCTTCATGGATCGTTTCCCTCCCCGGTTTCCTTTTATCCTTCCGCCCGGACGCCCGCCAGGTATCCCCGATAATCCCCGAAGAAATTCTCGGCGAATTTCGTCATGAACACGGTGAGCGTATCGCCCTTGAAGGTCAGTTGCAGGTTAATGCTGCCAAGATAATCGTCCACGGAAAAAATCTTGCCCAGCAGGGTGCTGTCGGTATCCCAGGCTGCCATGCCCAGGCACCGGTAATGGGTATCCATCACGGCGATATTCCTGCCGGCGTAGGCGTCCGGAAAGAGAAACTCCTGCCAGCGGCCCATTCCCAAGGGGAGCCTGTGCACGCCGCTGCCCTTTTCATATGTCAGGACACACGTTTCTCCGTCAAAGTCCACCCGCATCCACAGGAACCCGAAGCGGTTGGGATCGAGCCGGTAGGTGACGCCGGAATACGCCGGGACGAGCGGGCTGGCCGTCTTCCCCACGGGGCCGGGCAGCGCCGTGACCGCGGCTTCGCGAAGCGCCCGTTTTCCTTCTTCCGTTTCCGGAAGCGGTTCCTCACGCATACTGTCCACAAGGCGGTAGAACGCCCGCTTGATGGCGTCCTCCGCGTTGTCTATCCCCTGGGTATCCGCCGTGATCACCATCACCACGTCCTGCCCGGGCATCATGAACGCGAACTGGCAGCCCATGCCGCAGCAGGCGAAGCCGCCGTCGCGAAGCATCCAGAACTGGTAGCCGTAGCCGTGCTTCACATAGCCGGAATGGGCCGCGCCGATGTCGATCTGTTTGCTGACGGCCTCCTCCATATAACGGCGATCCACCAGCTGCCGCCCGTTCCATTCCCCTTTCCGGAGGCAGAACAGGCCGAATCTGAGCAGGTCGCGGGAGGTGCACAGGATGCCGCTGCCGGTCCAGGAGCGGCCTTCGGGGGTCTGGATGCACCATATGTCGCCGGAAATGCCCAATTCATCCAGCAGCGGACGCATGTAAGTCAGAATGGGCATGCCCGTTATCTTTTCCACGATGGCGCACAGCGTGGTGGTGCCCGCCGTGTCATAATGGAAGATGGCGCCCGGCTCATGCTTGTCCTTGGCGTTGCGGAAAAAGGTCTCTACAAAATCCGGGTCGTCCCAGTCATACGAGTTGTCCTCGTTGGGCGTGGCCATCATCAGAAGATCCCTCACCGTAGCGCGCAGGGTGTAAGGCGAAGGGTCTTCCGGCAGGTATTCCGGGAAAAAATCCGCCACCCGATCGTCCAGAGACAGGCGCCCTTCTGTGATCAGCATGCCGACTGCCACGGATGTGAAGCTCTTGCTGACCGAATACATGCGGTGCTTTTTCTCCGCCGAGAAAGGAGAAACATACCCTTCCGCGGCGATTTTCCCATGGCGCATCAGGATATAGCTGTGCAGCGGGAAACGGCATTCCTTCATCTCGCGCAAAAAAGCGGCGATGGCTTCGGACGGTATGCCCAGGGCCTCGGGCGCGACGCATTCAAACGGATGACCGGTCATAACGCAGATCCCTCCCAAACGCGGATTCATTGTCGGATACCACAGGCAGGGGCAGCTTCGCCCCTGGGTGGAAGCTGCCCCTTCGCCTTTCTGTTGTCTCAGGTTCTATTCTTGATTCTCTTACTTGTTCGCGGCTCTCCAGGTATCCAGCTGGGCCTGCGCTTCGGCGACGATCTTCTCAGCGCCGGAGGCGTTCAGCTTGGCCAGGAAATCGTCGATGTTGGCGTCGATCTCGTCCGCGGCGATCCAGCCCCACTTGAGCGGCGTCTGGAATTCATCGATCACGGCGCTGCAGGCGGCGATTTCGTTGGTCACATTGGTGGGATCGAAGATGAAGCCCAGGTTGGTCTCGGAGATGGCGGATTCGTTCGCGGCCTTGATCAGATCCACGAAATTGTTGGGATAGCCCTCGGGCACCTTGGAATAGACCAGCGCGCCGAAGTTCGCGCCGTACCAGTAATAATGGCCGCGGCTGCCGGAATCGGCGTTCTTGGTGCCGGCGAAGGAGATCACGTTCTCTTCCTCGGTCTGTACCCAATGGGTGCCTTCAATGCCGAAGCGCAGGGTGGTGGCCACAAAAGGATCGGTGTTGATCAGCTCCAGGGCCATCACGGCGCGTTCGGGGTTCTTGCTGGTGATGCTCACGCAGTTCACCGCCGCCTGCAGGTAGTTGGTGGTGGCGATGTTGTCGGCGAAGGGAACCATCAGGGTATCCCAGTTCTGGGAATACTGATGCTTGGCCACGGTCACATAGCCGCTGCCCACGTCGCCGATCAGATAGGCCAGGGGATCGTCGCTGTACAGGCGGTCGGGATCCCAATACCAGGGATTGTCGTGCAGAACGCCTTCGGCAACCAGGTCGGCGATGGTCTTGCACAGGTCGCGGTATTCCTGGGTGGCGAACTTGTTGAACACCGTCTCGCCGGCGCCCATGCCCGCGTAGGCTTCGATGCCGGGCACGTTCACAACGGCCAGGCCGTTGATGGTCTCATACTGGGCCCACTGATCCAGGTCGGGGAAGAAGCGGGTGATCGGCACGTATTCGGTGTCGCTCAGCTTATACTCGGGATGCAGCTCGTTGCGCTTGGCGAACGCTTCACGGATGATGGGCACCATCTCCTGATAGTTCTTCACTGTCGCCGGCAGCTCCAGGCCGATATCGTTGGCCATGGTCTCGTTGATCATCACGGCGTACATCTGCACGGAATCCTTGTAGGAAGGAATGCCGTAGATATGGCCGTCCACCTTCATGGCGTCCCACAGTCCCTCGGGGATCATGGCGACGGTTTCAGGCGCGTACTGGGCCAGCAGGTCTTCGATGGGCAGGAAGGAATCCTTCTTCACATAGTCCACATACCCGATACCGCTGTTGGCGTTGATGATATCCACTTCCTGGCCGCTCATCAGGATGGGGCTCACCTTCTCCGAATACTCGGAGGGGGCGATGAAGTGGAAGTTGATGGCGGCGTTGATCTTCTCGCCGAAATAGGCGTTCAGCGCGTCGAACACCACGGCGTTATCCGGCAGCTGATCGGTCGCCACATACCATTCCAGCGTCGCAGGCTCCAGCTTCGCTTCGTCTGCCAGCGAGGCGCAGCAGCCCAGCAGCATCGCGAACGCGCATACCAGGCAAAGGATACGTTTCAGGTTCGTCATGAGAATACCTCCTTTTTATTTTCCATGCCGGATCAAACCCTCTGTCCGGCAAAGGATGCGGAACGATTCATCCCTTCACGCTGCCGATGGTCATGCCCCGGATGAAGTAGCGCTGGAAGAAGGGATAAGCGAACAGGATGGGCATCGTAGACAAGACCAGGATGGCCATGCGGGTCTGCTCCGAGGGCATGCTCTTGAGCATGGCGATGCCGTCGGGGCTGGAGGCCAGGCTGGAATTGTTCTTGATGAAATCGATCTTCTGCTGGATCCGCGTGAGCATGGTCTGCAGCGGGATCAGCTTGGGATTGTCGATATACAGCATGCCGGTGAACCATTCGTTCCATTTGCCCACCAGCACGAACAGCGAAATGGTGGCCAGCCCCGCCTTGGACAGCGGCAGCACGATGCGCCAGAATATGGTAAATTCAGTCGCTCCGTCGATCTGCGCCGCGTCGAACAGGTCGATGGGAATGGTCGTGGTGATGAAGGTGCGCAGCACGATGATGTTGAACGCGCTCACCATGCCGCTGAGCACCAGGATCCAAAAGGTGTCGTACAGGTGCAGCACGTTCACGTTTATGATGTAGGAAGGCACCAGGCCACCGGAAAACAGCATGATGAAAAAC
>JAFZRB010000097.1 GCA_017620115.1 Clostridia bacterium
CGCATCGTGCCCTACGGGCCCGTGGGGCAGAGCTATCCGAGGGTGTTCGTCGACCTGCCCGAAGCGGCGAAGGCGGCGGCCGTGCGGGAGCGGATGCGCGAAGGCGGAATCTATATCGGCGCTGAGGAGCGGGAAAACGCGGTTTACGTCAGCCCGCTGAACCTGACGGAGGACGAAGCGGAGACCGTTCTGGATCAACTGATAAAGCATGCCCGCGAGGCATAGGAGGGATTGTTATGGGCGAAACGGGAAAGAGGATGGAACAACTGGGCATTTCGCTGCCCGTGAAGGACAGGCGGGGAACGGGCGCGGTCGACGCGGTGCTGACCGGCGATTTGCTCTTCCTGTCGGCGCATCTGCCGGTCGACGCGGCGGGCAAGGCCGTGTATGCCGGCAAGGTGGGCGTCGATATGAGCGTGGAGGAGGCGTACAAGGCGGCGCGCCTGTGCGGCCTGAACATGCTCGCGACCATCAAGGATTACATCGGCGAACTGGATCGCGTGGACTGCGTCGTCAAGGCGCTCGGCCTGGTCAACAGCGGCGCGGATTTCTGCAGCCAGCCCGCGGTGATGAACGGGTTCTCAGACCTGATGGTGGAGGTGTTCGGCCGCAGGGGACAGCACGCGCGCAGCGCGATGGGCTGCTTCGCCCTGCCGCAGAACGTTCCCATCGCCGTGGAAGCCATCGTGCGCGTGCGCCGCTGACGGAGGTGCGCTATGGACAGCATCAATCGCATTCTGGAAGACGGCCGGGAGACCGAACCGGTCTATAAGAAAAAGCGCGGCATCATCCTGCAGCGGCGCGCGGGCAACCTGATCTTCATTTCCGGCCACGGCCCCGAGGATCCGATCACCGACGAGCCCCTGTTCCGGGGCCGCGTGGGACAGGATCTCACCCGGGAGGAGGGCTACCAGGCGGCGCGGGAATGCGCGATCATCATCCTGGGCGCGCTCAAGGAGACGCTGGGCAGCCTGGACAGGATCAGGCGTTTCGTGAAGGTGTTCGCCATGGTCAACTGCGCCGAGGGCTTCGACGACCTGGAGTACGTGATGGACGGCTTTTCCGATACGGTGATGGACGTGCTGGAGGAACGCGGCTACCACGCGCGCACGGTGGCGGGCACGCGCAATCTTCCGAACAACAACATCGCCTGCGAATTTGAAGTGATCGTCGAGGCGGAGGACTGAATGGATGGAGAACGCGAAATATGATCTTCTGTTGCGGAACGGCCGGGTGATCGACCCGGCGAACCGCGTCGACCGGCGCGCCGACGTGGCCATCCGGGACGGAAAAATCGCGAAGGTCGCGCCGGACATCGCGGAAGAGGCGGCCAAAACGATCGACGCCGACGGCCTCATCGTCACGCCCGGGCTGATCGACTGCCACTGCCACGTGTATCCCACGTTCCCGCAGGAGCCGGACAAACTCTACAACATCAACGCCGACGCGCATATGCTGCAGTCCGGCGTGACGACCGTCATCGACGCGGGCACGTGCGGTTGGCGGGATTTCATGCGTTTTAAGGAAACCGTGATCGACGTTTCCGAAGTGCGCGTGCTGGCGATGATCAACATCGCGGCGGGCGGCATGGTGCGCATGCAGTCCGAACAGGAGCCTTCGGAGTTCAACGCGGCCGTGGCGGCGGAGGTCGCGCGCGCGTACGGCGACATCGTCGTGGCCATCAAGACGGCGCATTACTGGACGCACAAACCCTTCACAGACGAGCACAGGCCCTGGACATCCGTGGACGCCACGCTCAAAGCCGGCGAGCTCGCGGGAAAGCCCTGCATGTTCGATTTCTATCCGTGGCTGCCCGAGCGGCCCTATCAGGGCCTGATCGAGCGCATGAGGCCGGGCGACATCCACACGCACATGTACGCGCAGCAGTTCCCCGTGCTGGATGAGGCAGGCCGGGTGAGCCGCTTTTTGCGGGAGGCAAAGGAGCGGGGCGTCCGCTTCGACCTGGGCCACGGCGCGGGAAGCTTCTGGTTCAGGAACGCCGTGCCCGCTTACAGGCAGGGTTTCGTTCCGGACACGCTGTCCAGCGACCTGTACATGGAGAACATCCACGGCGCGGCCCTGAACCTCTTGAACATCATGTCCAAATACCTGTGCATCGGCATGCCGCTGGAGGAGACGATCGCGAGGACGACCGTGGAGCCGGCGAAGCAGTTCGGGCATCCCGAGCTGGGCGCGCTGACCCCCGGCTGCTGCGCGGACGTGACCCTTCTGAAGCTGCACGAAGGGGAATTCGGCTACGCGGACTGCGGGAACGCGCGCCTGCGCGGAAAATGGCGGCTGGAATGCAAGATGACCGTCCGCGGGGGCAAAATCGCGTTCAACCGGGACGCGCTGGGCATGCCGGACTGGACCGACGCGCCGGAGGCCTACTGGACCGCGCCCGGGATCATCTGAGCGCGAAAAAGAAAAACGCAAACCGGGCCGCCGCGGAAGAAAACCGCGGCGGCCCGGCTGCGCTTTCACCGGCGAAGGGGCTTTCACGCGAACGGCCCGTCATCGCCCCAATCGACCGAAGAATCTGAACGTGAGCGGCCATATGCCGCCCGCGAACACCACGATCAGGAAATAACGCACGGCGTCCGCCCAGCCGCCGCCCATGAGCGCGGCCAGCGCGGGCTTGAGGCCCGCGCGCAGCCCCAGCAGCAGCGCGAGGCCCAGCGCCGCCTTGAGGATCTGCGCCCACCAGACGGCGTCCGTGTCGTAATGGATCAGGCGCGCGTCCAGCTCGTGCGCGACGAGTATGCCCGCGCCGCAGCCGAACAGCGTGTAGGCGTTCTTGATCGCCGAGGCGAGATTGACAGCGTCCGTGTCGTCGGGGAAGGACGCCAGCGACATATACAGCAAATACGCCAGCGACAGCGCGGCCAGCGCCAGGAACACCGCGCGGTTGACGCGGGCGTCGCCCTTTTTCATCAGCGGCCACAGCGCCGCCGCCAGCGCGATGGCGGTCGCTGCGCCGACGACCACGTCCTGCGGCGTATGCACGCCCAGATACATGCGCGAGAAGCACACCAGCGCGGCCAGCGCCACGGCGGCCGCGCGCACGGCTTTCCGCTTCGTCCACGCCGCGGCGCCTCCGAAGATGCCCACCGCGTTCTGCGCGTGCCCGCTGGGGAACGAGTAGCCCCCCGCGCCGGCGCGGGCGCTCTCCACGATGGTGAAGCTTTCGTCCTGCACCCAGGGCCGCGGGACACGGCAGACGATCTTGAGCCACTGGTTGACGACCACGCCGCCCAGGCTCACGGACAGGAGATAATAGCCCTCCTGCTTGCACACGCACCACAGCACCACGACGCACACGACGAGAAACACCGTCTCGTCGCCCGCCAGCGTGACGGCGCTCATCAGCGCGTCGCACACGGGGTTGCGCAGCCCTTCGAGGAATCTGAGAAAAGCCATGCCTCTTCGCCCCATTCCGCGTCATAATATGAACTCACGCCTATTATAACAGATTCCCGCGGCGGATACAACAGCAGAAAACCCTCTCCGCCCCTTCTGGGCGCCTCTCACAGAGGGCAAGGCAGGGAGGCGCGGTTTTCCTGACTCTCCTTCCGGGAGAGCCGGCGCGAAGCGCCTGAAAAGGCCGTATTGACAGAAACGCGGCAGAGTATCGCGCTCCGCCGCGTTTCGGGATCCAGAGGCGCGGCCGGCGCTTTGCCGACCGGGCCGCCCCGCGTCATTTGTATTCAACGGTTCCTTTGCGTTCGCCGCGATCCTTCACCTCGGGCCCCGGATAGCCGAAGAACGACGCGGCGTATACGGTGTATCCCTCGGGAATCAGTTCCGCCCTGAGCTCCGGATTGTGCTTGAACAGATCCATCACCGTCGCGTGATCCCATCCGCTCATGATGCCGAGAGAGGCGGCGGCGATGAACATGTTCTCCATCGCGAGGCAGCAGTCCTGCGGCGTCGTTCCCCCATCCTTGCCGGAGACGATGATCATCACGGGCGCGTTCCTCATGGGATCGCCCATGGCCGCGACGGCGGCCGCGGGAACGCCGGGCGGAAGCGGCAGAGACTTCCGCGCCGCGCCGAATTTCTCGAGCGCCTCTTTACTCCTGATCACCGTGAAATGCCAGGGCTGGCGGTTCATGCCCGTGGGGGCGTACAGCCCCGCCGTGACGATGGTTTCCAGCGCCTCGTCGTCAATGGGCCGGCCGTCAAACTTCTTATAGCTGCGCCGGGCCAGAATGCTCCGCATGGTTTCGTTGTCTATCATATTTACGCCTCCTGACATATTTGGATTCCTCTTGTTCCGCGAAGCCGGCTTCTTTTCCGGCTCTCTCTGGAGAAATATATAGCCGTTTTGTGAACGCGCCATGAACTCACGATAAACAATTCTTTCCTGCGTCCCGCCGCGGCCGGGCGGGCAGTATCACGCGCCGCCGTCTTGCAAAACGGGCGAAAGGTGGTATAATCGGGGAAGAACGCCGAAAGGGGTGGATATAACATGCTGGGCGTATGGATGTGGCCCGAAAGCATACGGCTGAGAGGCGCGGACGCCGTGTTCGAGGCCTGCGGTCGCGCGGGCGTCACCGATGTGTTCTTCCTCACGAAGGGCCTGGCCGGCACGGCGGCTTTCCTGACGGAGCTGACGCCGCCGATGGAGCCGGGAAGGGATATGCTGCGCGAGGCGCTGGACGCGGCCCATGGGCGAAACATGCGCCTGCACGCCTGGTTCACCTCCGCCTCCGACGGGCATTACAAAAAGGAGCACCCGGAATCCGGGCTGTTCCATTACAAAAACGGCCGGAACAGGGATATCGTGAGCATCACCCATCCGGGCTACATCGCCTACATGCGATCCGTGCTGAGCGATATGCTCCGCCGGTACGACGTGGACGGCGTGCATCTGGATTACATCCGGTATAACCACCTGATCTACGGCTGGAGCGAGCAGGATCAGGCCCGTTACGCGGCGGAAGGCGTGAACCTCTCCCGCGTCCGCCGGCTGATGGATCAGACCTTCTGCGGCGATTCGCCGGACGGCGAGGCCATTTTCGACGCCTTCAGGAACGGCGATCCGGACGCGGTTCTCCTGGCCCGGGCGCGCCGGAAGGACGTAAACGCCTTTGCCGCCGCGCTCGCGGAGGTCGTCCGCGGCGAACGGAGCGACGCGACGCTCAGCGCCGCGCTGATGCCGGAAGGGGCGTATGACGACCTGGCCTTCGCCGATCTGCACTACGGCCAGAATTACCGCGATCTCTCCGCGCTGATGGATCTCTTCTTGCCCATGGCGTACAGCGGGGCTTACGGCCAGGATCCCGAATGGGTTCGACGGGTGGCGCGCGGCACGGCGCGCTGCGGCGTCGCCACGGCGGTCGGCCTGCATGCCTATGAAGGCGCTACCGGCGTGACGCTGCGGCGCGATCTCGACGCGGCGGAGAAGGAGCCGGGGCTTAAGGGCGTGTGCCTGTTCCGGGAAGGCGCATTCGTCTGGGCGTTCGCCGACGGACGCCGGCTGACGCTGGAAAATCCCCTGGCGGAGCCGGTCACCGGTTTCGCCGTCGGCGGCCCGGATGGGCGCGCGTTCGTCAGCGCCCGCGTCGAGCCGGGCGCGCGGCGGGATTTCCCGCTCCCCTTCGCGCCGGACGCCGTCCAGGCGTATACCGGGGAAAACGAGGCGTGCGTCTTTACGGCGCGCGAAACGTGAGCGCCGCGAATCCGTCCGGCAAAAGCCGCGCGGTCAGATGCTGAGCAGCACCAGCCCCACCAGGCCGAAGGCCAGCATCAGCCAGCCGCTGCGGTTGACCTTTTCCCGGTACAGAACCGCCCCGAGCGCCCACATGATGAGCACCAGCGCCCCCTGGCGGAGCGGATACATCACGGTGCCCGGCAGCCTGGTCAGCGCGAGGATGCTGAAGCAGTTGCCCCCGGCGGTGCCGAGGCCGATACCCGCGCAGTAAAGCCAGAAAGCGCGCGCGCGCTGCCGGATGAACGGAACGACGCTTCCGCTCCGCCGGTTGGAAACGGCGAACAGCGCGGCGGCGAAACCCATTGAAAACACGCTGGTCCAGAAGGTGAAGGTGACGGAATCCGTCCGGCTCATCGCCATGCTGCCCTGCAGGATGGAGAGCAGGCTGTCGCCCGTAAAGGCCAGAAGCGTAAACAGAACCCAGAGCCTGCGATTCCAGCGCTTCTGGGTTTCTTCATCCGCGGACGCGGAGCCGTCTTTCGCGCTCAGCGCCAGCATCGCCAGCACGCACAGGATGCCCGCGCCTTTGACCGCGGTCAGGGCCTCGCGCCAGACGATCAGGCTGTACAGCGTCGGCACGATCAGCGAGGAGTTCTGAATCAGCAGCGTGATGCCCATATGGCCGTAGTTCATCGCCAGCGTCATCGACGCGAGCGTCACCACGAACCAGAAGCCGAACGCGGCGGCGACGCCCCATTCTCCGCCCTCCAGCGGGCGCGCCCCGCCGAACAGCGCCATGATCGCCGCGATGATCGCGGTGGATATGACGATCATGGCGGATTGCATCGCGATCGAATCCGGGAACCTGCGCCCGTATTCCTTGCAGCACAGGTTCTGAACCATAAAGGAGAGTATGCAGATTACGGCAAAGATCATAGCGCTCCTCCGGGGACGGCGGCCCCGGAGGGCCGCCCGTTTCGCAATTATTATAAGGCGCGCCGCGGGGATTGTCAACGCCGGACGACAGCCGCGATAAATGCTCCAGAGCCGTCTTATTTGATCCAGTAAATTGGAGTTTGTTGAAGCGATAAAACCTTGCCTTCCCCTTCGAGGGGAAGGTGTCTCGTGAGAGGAGGATGAGGTGTTAGCCCGGCTCTTTGCTGTCTATCGCAATAGGATGCTGGTCGCGGCGATAACACCTCATCAGTCGCCTGCGGCGACAGCTTCCCCTCC
>JAFZRB010000098.1 GCA_017620115.1 Clostridia bacterium
CTTCATATCGGGTTCATCCTTTCTTACTGCCGTATTGTACCGCTTCGTCGATGAAACGATTATACCCGCGGACGGGGACGCCTGTCAAGGCTCCGTCGCGCGGCCGCGAGATTATTTCACGATTCCCTTCCGGCGCGTTTTCTGTTATAATGGCAGTGCAGGCAAAAAACACGCAAAGGAGGATTCCGCCATGCCCGAATCCATCGGCAATTCCAACCGCATCAGCCGGGAATACATCGATTCCCTGCGCATCGAAACCCGCTACATGGACGCCGTGAGCCCCGCGCTCGATTTCACGCTCTACGGAGAAACGTTCTCCTCGCCCATCATGACCGCCGCGCTCTCGCATCTGGACGGCTTCATGTTCCCCGGCGCGGCCGAGGCGCTGGCCCGCGGCGCGCGCGACGCGGACGCCGTGCTGTGGTACGGCATGGCCGAAGCGGAGGAGATCGAGCGCCTGGCCGCCACCGGCGCGCGCATGATCGAGATCATCAAGCCCTATGCCGACCGCGACGAAATCTACCGCAGGATCGAACACGCCGAAAAGACGGGCCTGCTGGCCGTGGGAATCGACATCGACCACGCCTTCGGCCCCGAGGGCGGGCCGGACTTCGTGCACGGCATCGAGATGAAGGCGCTGACCACCGCCGAGCTTGCCAGCCTTTGCCGCGCCTCGAAGCTGCCCCTGATCGTCAAGGGCGTGCTCAGCGCGTGGGACGCCGAGCGCTGCCTGTCCGCCGGAGCGCGGGGACTCGTGCTGTCGCACCACAACAACCGCATCGAATACGCGCTGCCGCCGCTGGCGCTACTGCCCGAAATCGCGGGCATGGCGGGCGGAACGCCCCTGTTTGTGGATTGCGAGATCCAGACCGGCATGGACGCCTTCAAGGCGCTGGCGCTCGGCGCGAAGGGCGTGTGCATAGGCCGCCCGCTGATGACCGCCATCCGCGAAAACCCGGAAACCGGCGCGCGCGATTACCTCGTGCGCGCAAGAGGCCAACTGGCCAAGGCCATGGCGTTCACCGGCAGCAGCGACCTCGGGCATATCGATCCGAACGTCATACACATTAGATAAGACTAATTATAAATTTGGAATTAGCAATTAGCAATTATTAGGCTGCGGCGAAAGCTGTCTGCCAAAAAACACAGCAGGGCCAGCGACGGAAGGCATTTGAATGAATCCTTCCGCCGCCGGCCCCAATTGCTAATTTCAATTCCAAATTCACCACTGCGCGACGGAGCCGTCGGCGTGGAACAGGCGCGGGGTGTCCCAGTCGCCCTCGAAGGTATGGCTGCGCACGTAGTCCTCGTCCACCTCGATGCACAGGCCCGTTCCCCTGGGCGCGTCCACATAGCCGTCTTTGATCTCGAAAGGCTTTTTGAGGTAGCCCACGCCGCGGTCGAGGCCGTCGGCCATGCCGGGGTGCTCCTGAATGAGGAAATTCGGGATGCAGGTGTCCGCCTGCAGGCAGGCCGCCAGCGAGATGGGACCAAGCGGGTTGTGGGGCGATACGGAGGCGTAGTACATCTCCGCCATGGCCGCGATCTTCTTCACCTCGAATATGCCGCCGCAGTGGCAGGTATCCGGCTGCAGCACCGCGGCCGCGTGCTGCTCCAGCACGGTGCGGAAGGCCCACTTGGTGAACAGACGCTCGCCCGTGGCGATGGGCACGCTGGTCTTGGCCGCGATGGAGGCCATGACCTCGACGTTCTCCGGCAGCACCGGCTCCTCCACGAACATGGGATAATACGGCTCGATGGCGTCGATCAGGCGGCTGGCCATGCCCGCCATGATGCGGCCGTGGAAGTCGACGGCGATGTCCACGTCCTTGCCCACCGCCTCGCGGATGGCGCAGAACTTCTCGGCGAAGGCGTCCACATAGCTCAGCTTGTCGATGTGCTCAACCGGCGCGTCCGGCGAGATCTTGATGGCGTCGAAGCCCTGCTCCTTGCGCCTTTTCGCGTTGGCGGCAGCCTCGGCGGGCGTCGCGCCGCCGCAGTGGGAATAGATGCGGATCTTATCCCGGCAGCGGCCGCCCAGCAGCTCGTACACCGGCACGCCCAGCGCCTTGCCCTTGATGTCCCACAGCGCCTGCTCGATGCCGCTGATGCAGGAGGTGAGGATGGGGCCGCCGCGGTAGAAGGTGGTGCAGTACATGGTCTGCCACAGGTGCTCTATGCGCGTTGGATCGGCGCCGATGAGCACCGGCCGCAGCTCGTTGATGGCCGCCTCTACCGTCTTCGCGCGCCCCTCCAGGATGGGCTCGCCCCAACCCGAGACGCCCTCGTCCGTGCTGATCTTCAGGAACATCCACCGAGGCTTCACGTGAAAGGTTTCAAGGTTTGTGATCTTCATTTTCCATGCCTCCCCGCATATCGCAAGTAAACCTGTCAGCTGAACAACGATCCGTTGTACTTCTTCTGCGCCCTGAACATGACGGCGATCCCCAGGATAAATCCCGCCAGCAGCGGGATCCACCAGAGGGAAGATTCAGCCAGGCACAGCAGTCCCGTCAGGCATATCCCGGCTCCCACCACGATCAGCCCGATTCCCATCCGCCGCGCGTACGCGGGAATATCTTCTTTTTTCACGTTTTTGTAGTGATAATCATGCAGGATGGACACCTTTTGCTTCCTCCAGAGCAGAAGCCCCAGCACAACGCAAAGCAGCCCAACCGCCAAATCGACAATGACCCCCGCAATCATCGGCAAACCCTCCCCTACGCAAGATTTAATTCGTTCCGAACCGGTTCTCCGTCACCACCGGCAGCAGCGCGCCGCCGTCGACGCTGAGCGTCGTTCCCGTGATGCAGCCCGCGCCGTCGGAAGCAAGGAACACCACGGCGTCGCCGATCTCCTCCGGCTCGGCAATGCGCCCGATGGGAATCCGGCGGCTGATCGCGTCGATCCAAGCCGGCCGTCCTCCCGCGCCGGGGCGGTCGTTCTCCGGGATGTGGGTATAGCCCGGCGCGATGGTCACGACGCGGATGCCGTAGGGCGCGAGCTCCATGGCGATGTTCCTGCCCAGCTTGTCCACGCCCGCCTTGGCCGCGGCGTAAAACGAAGCGGTGGGCCAGCAGCCCTGCGCGTGGTTGGAAGAAATGTTGATGATGACGCCCTTCACGCCCTTTTCCACCATGCTGCGCGCGGCAGCCTGCGCGCAGAAATAGGTTCCGCGCAGGTCGGTGCCGATCACCGTGTCAAACATCTCCTCCGTGGCTTCCAGGAAGGGCTGAAAGCGGGTGACGCCCGCGTTGTTCACCATGAGATCGAGATGATCGAAGGTCTGGAAAAACGCCCCGAACATGGCGTGGATCTCGTCCACATGGCGTATGTCCGCCTGGAATACCTCGGCGCGCGCGCCCAGGGCGCGGCACTGCCGCGCGGTATCCCGCGCGCCGTCCGCCGACGCGCCGTAGTGAACGCCCACGTCGTAGCCCGCCCCGGCCAGCCGTATGGCGATGCCCTTGCCGATGCCCCGGCCCGCGCCGGTCACCAGCGCGATTTTCCTGTCCATATCGTTTCCCCCTCCGTGCGGCGGCCTTTCCCGCCGTTCAGCGTCAGATGAACCCGTATCAAGTATACTCTTTTGGCGGCGCGTTGTCCAGCGGTTCCAGAGCCGCCGCGTAAACGGCGGAGCCGGCTCCCCGCGGAGCGAAATGCGGAAAAAGCGCGCGGAAAAATAGGTGTGAGTTCACCAGGCAGTACTTATGTAACTTCAAATTAATGATGTTCTGGTAAAAAGCATATTGACTTTTTCGCTCATTCAATATATTATTAAGTTGTTGTATACTCGAGCGCATGAAACGTCGATCTTATCGCTTCAGGCGTCGTTTTGCGTCCAGAATAAAGAGATTTCGCTTTGCGCGTCCTTCCGGCGCGTGGCGGAATTCCAGAAGGGGGTATTTTTTTGGCTGCGAACACCAAGAAGAAGTCGTTCCTGCAGAGGATGCGGGGCAACTGGGATCTGCTGCTGTTCTGCGTGCCCGGCATGATCTTCACCATCATCTACCACTACATCCCCATCTACGGCGTGCAGATCGCCTTCCGCAACTACAAGCCGAAGAAGGGCATCTGGGGCAGCGACTGGGTAGGCCTGAAGAACTTTACGAGGTTTTTCAACAGCGCCGACTGGTTTGTGCTGGTTCGCAACACCCTTTTCCTGAGCCTCTATTCTCTGGCGGCGGGCTTCCCCGTGGCCGTCATTCTGGCGCTGATGCTCAACTCCTTCCGCCACAAGAGATACCGCAAGGTCATCCAAGCCGTCACCTACGCGCCGAACTTCATTTCGACCATCGTCATGTGCGGTATGCTGATCCTGTTCCTCTCTCCCCGCGTGGGCGTCGTGAACAACGTCATCCGGGCGCTGGGCGGCGAAACCATCAACTTCATGGCTGAGATCAGCATGTGGCGCCACATCTACGTGTGGAGCGGCGTGTGGCAGGGCATGGGCTGGTCATCCGTCATCTACTTCGCGGCGCTGGCCGGCGTTTCTCCCGAATACCACGAAGCCGCCATTGTGGACGGCGCGACCAAGTTCCAGCGCGTTTTGCACATAGACCTTCCGTTCCTCGCGCCGACCATGACCATGCTGCTCATCATGAACATGGGCTCCATCCTGTCGGTCGGCTTCGAAAAGGCCTACGCCCTGCAGAACGACCTGAACATGCCCGTTTCGGACATCATCGCCACATATACCTACCGCTACGGCATCATCAAGAGCGATATTTCCTACTCGTCCGCCGTCGGCCTGATGAACAGCCTCGTCAACTCGGTGCTGCTGATCACGGTCAACTACATCACCGGCAAATTGAGCGACAACGCGCTCTTCTGAGGAAAGGAGGAAGGAATATATGGAAACCACACGCAAGAAGCTCAGGCGCGCCCGCGGCGACGTCATCTACGATACCGTCATTTTCATCATCCTGACGTTCCTCTTCCTGATCGTGGCGTATCCTCTCTATTTCGTCATCATCTCTTCCTTCTCCGATCCCATCGAGGTGTCCGCCGGCAAGGTCGTGCTCACGCCCGTAGGCTTCACGCTCGACGGCTATAAGGAAGTTTTCAAGACCAAGACCGTGGTGCGCGGTTTCATCAACTCCCTGATCATCACCATCATGGGCACCTCGATCAACCTGCTCGTCACCATCCCCACCTCCTACGCGCTGAGCCGCCCGGACTTCACGCTCAAGCGCCCCATCACCCTGTTCTACATCCTGACCATGTTCGTGGGCGGCGGCATGATGCCCACCTACGTGGTGGTGCGCAACACCGGCCTTCTGAACACCTGGTGGGCGCTGGTTCTGCCCGGCTGCCTGGGCGTCTACAACATGATCGTGGCGCGCACCTTCTTCAAGACCAACATCCCGCTGGAGCTGATGGAGGCTGCCAAGCTGGACGGCTGCGGCAACACGAAGTTCTTCATCTACGTGGTGCTGCCCCTGTCCGGCGCCATCACCGCCATCCTCTGCCTGTACTACGGCGTCGGTCACTGGAACAGCTACTTCAGCGCGCTGATTTACATCCAGAAGCGCGAGCTGTGGCCGCTGCAGCTGGAACTGAGAAACATC
>JAFZRB010000099.1 GCA_017620115.1 Clostridia bacterium
ATGGACAGGCGTTTCACATAGCTTCCGCTGCCGCAGCCGGGGCGCGGGGCCGACTGCAGGATGAGGTAACATAGCCCGTTCGGCGCGGGGCAGGCGGCTTTCAAACGAACCAGCGGCCGTTCGTTCAGGAACACGCCGCAGCCGGTTTCGTCCCACACGAGGCGGCATTCGCTCCATGCCCCCTCCGGACATTCGCGCTCGTACAGCGTGAACTGGAACGGCGAGAACGCGCCCACATACGGGTCGCTCGGGTTGAACCAGCGGTCGGCCAGCGAGATGGTCAGTCCTTCGCCGCCGGGACGCAGGCGGATGGACACCTCGCCCTTTTTCGCCGCTGGAAAGTTCCACACGACGCCCTGGAGCGGCGACACCAGCCGCGGGTCGGGATTGGCCTGCAAAAACAGCGCTTCCTCGTAGTTGCCGTCCGGGTCGGGCAGCAGGATCGCGCCGGAGGTCCTGTTCCAGGCGCAGTGGCCGGATCGCGTGCGCTTATTGCCCGAAACGCTCTTGTAGTACACCTGCGTGCTCAGGTTGATAAGGCCCAGGTGCAGATCCTCCTCGCGCGAGGTTTCCATAAGCCACTGCGGATCGAAGATGAGCAGCTTCCGGCAGGCGGCGTGCTGGCCGCAGGCGAGCAGCACCTTGCCGAAGGGCAGTTCGATCGCCTGAAACTGGTGCACGCTCTTGTCCAGCACCTCGTCGCTGCCGCCGAAGGTGCGGAAGTCGGCGGCGCAGCGCAGCGGGTTGAGTATGAGCTCGCGGAAGCCGCGCCACGTCTTCCCGTCGTCGAAGGAGATGGCGGCGTGATTCGCATCGCGGTTGGTGAACACGTCTTCGCCGCGGCCCTCCTTCTCGCTCTGCTTCAGCGGCGGCCACACGGCGTCCATGTTGACCTCGGGCAGAGGCTGCGTGTTGCAGAAGAATATGAGCGC
Organism: Clostridia bacterium; assembly: GCA_017620115.1. Lineage (GTDB taxonomy): Bacteria > Bacillota > Clostridia > Christensenellales > Aristaeellaceae > Firm-10. The sequence goes on from JAFZRB010000099.1 coordinate 933, forward strand.
CGCGCCGGAGGACAGCCTCAGCAGCGTGGGCATGGTGAGCGTACCGTGCAGCGATGTGGGGCGGGGCTTCGTCCATGTCTCGCCGCCGTCGAAGGATTCGTAGAAGTAGTGAACGTCCTGCGAGGTGCGCGCGACGAGCAGGAGCGAGCCGTCGCTCCGCTCGAGGATCGTGGGCTCGCACGCGCCGTTCTGCCAGCGGACGCCCTGATGCGGCCAGGCGATTTCGTGCATCGGCGCGGGCTCGAGCGTCGCCGTGCGCCAGGTGAGGCCCTCGTCGTCCGAGCAGGCCACCACGGGCGACATGGGGAACGTGTTCCCGTTGGCCGCGATGAGGACGCGGCCCGTGCTCAGCGCCAGCGGCGCGCGGGGGCAGCGGACGTCGTCGTCCGACACCTTCACCCAGCGCGCCTTTCCGCCCGGCCCCTCGTCCGAGAGCGCGGCCTGCCAGCCCGCCGCGCCTTCGGGCGGCGCGGGCATCTCGCTGCCCTGAAAGCCGCCTTCGCCCGCCAGCCAGTACGACTGAACCCAGCGCCCGCTCTTTCTGCACTGCGTCCCCGCGCAGAAGGCGCTCATGTCGTCCACATCGAACGTCTTCCACGACAGCCCGCCGTCGCGAGAGGCGATATACACGCGCCTGCCGTCGAGTTTTCCGTAATGGCGGATCTCGCCGTCCGGCATCACGCACAGATCCATCCAGGCGTTGGAGGGCGGCTGCGCCACCGCGCGCGGCTCCCATATCTCCTGCAGGCGGCGCTTCTCGCCGTCGCTCATGAGGCTTTCTATGGCGATCAAACGATTCATGAAATCACCCTTCCGGAAGGATTGAGCGGCGCTGGCCACCCGCTTTCATTATACCGCCGCTCGTTCCGCGCCGCAAGCGGAATTGACATTTGGAACGGTGTATGCTATCCTTAAAATGTTATTTTGTGCGCCTATGCGGCGCGCGGGAGGTTTTCCCCTTGGTCTTCTCAAGCCTCATGTTCCTGTTCGTCTACCTGCCGGTCACGCTGGCGATTTACTATCTCGCGCCGCTGAAGGCGCGGAATTTCGTGCTGCTGCTGGTGAGCCTTCTGTTCTACGGCTGGGGCGAGCCGGTGTATATCCTCATCATGTTCGCCTCCATCGCCATCGACTACATCCACGGACGGCTGGTGGAAAAATACAAGGCGCTGGGCGACGATAAAAAGGCACGGCGGGCCGTCGTTTCCTCGGTGATCTTCAACCTGGCGCTTCTGTTCTTCTTCAAATACTTCGATTTCGCCGTGGAGAACCTGCGGCGCGTCCCGGCGCTCTCGGGTCTTCGGCCGCTGGGGCTCGCGCTGCCCATCGGCATATCGTTCTACACCTTCCAGACCATGTCCTACACCATCGACGTGTATCGCGGGCAGGCGAAGGCGCAGCGGAACATCGTCACCTTCGGGGCGTTCGTCACGCTGTTCCCGCAGCTCATCGCAGGCCCCATCCTGCAATACCGCGACGTGGACGGCCAGCTCACCGGCCGCCGGCACAGCGCGGACAAATTCGCCTCGGGCGTGGAGATTTTTTGCGTGGGCCTGGCGAAGAAGGTGCTGCTCGCCAACAGCATCGGCTCCCTGTGGGACGTGTACAAGGCGATGGATCCGGCGTCGCTCACCGCGCTGGGCGCGTGGATGGGCGTGCTGGCTTTTTCCTTTCAAATCTATTTCGATTTCTCGGGCTATTCCGACATGGCTGTGGGCCTGGGCCGCATGTTCGGCTTCGAGTTCATGCGCAATTTCAACTATCCCTATATTTCCCGCAGCGTCACCGAGTTCTGGCGCAGGTGGCACATTTCGCTGGGCGCGTGGTTCCGCAACTACGTTTATATCCCGCTGGGCGGCAATCGGAAGGGCGTGAAGCGGCAGCTTTTCAACATCCTCGTCGTGTGGGCCCTCACCGGCTTCTGGCACGGAGCCAGCTGGAACTTCCTGCTGTGGGGGCTGTATTTCGCGGCTATCCTGATGCTCGAAAAGCTGTTCCTGCTGAAATGGCTGGAGAAAGCGCCCGGCGTCGTCCGGCATGTTTACGCGCTGTTCTTCATCGTGGTGGGCTGGGCGCTGTTCGGCATTGAGGATCTGGGCCGGTGCGGGACATACCTGGCGGCCATGTTCGGGCGGGGAAGCGCGGGGCTGTGGAGCGCGCTGGACGGCTACGAGCTGTCCAACTACATCCTGCTGCTGCCCGCGCTAGTGATCGGCTCGACGCCGCTGGCGGCCTCGCTGATTAACCGCCTGGGCCGGCGCGCCAAAAACGGCGCGGCGCTGGCGCTGGCGGCAGCCTGCCTGGTCGCGTGCACGGCGTACCTGGTGGACGCCACCTACAATCCCTTTCTCTATTTCCGGTTCTGACGGGAGGCGCGCATGAAAAAGGCCATCATCGTTTTGTTCGCCGCCTTCCTGGGCGGCTTCCTGCTGCTGAACCTGCTGCTTCCCGACCGCGCGTTCTCGCCCATGGAGAACCGCAGCCTGGCGCAGGCTCCGGCGTTCACGCTGAAGCGCGTGTTTTCGGGCGGATTTGAGGAAGACTCGGAGGCGTATGTGACCGACCAGTTCGCCTTCCGCGACGGCTGGATGGGGCTGAAGGCGGCCTGCGAGCGCCTGCTCGGCAAAAAGGAGAACAACGGGGTGTACCTGTGCGGCTCCACGCTCATCGAGCGCGTCGACGAGCCGGACGAGGAGCGCCTGGCGCTGAACATCCGCGCGGTGAACCGCTTCGCGGAAGGCGCGAACGTGCCGGTGTATCTCACCATACTGCCCACCGCGCAGGAGATCTGGCGGGACAGGCTGCCCGCCGGCGCGCCCGGCGCGGACGAGGCGGCGGTCATCGCTCGCATCGCAGACGGGACGGACGCCGCGTTCATCGACACGCTCTCCGCTCTTCGCGCGCACGCGGACGAGCCTGTCTTCTACCGCACCGACCACCACTGGACGAGCCTGGGCGCGTACTGGGGCAGCGCCGCGCTGCTGGAGGGTCTGGGCTTTTCGCCCGCGGCGCCGGACTCGTTTTCGCCCAAAACCGTTTCCGGGGAATTCTACGGCACGTTGTATTCAAAGTCGGGCGCGCGGCACGTTCCCCCGGACAGCATTGAGATCTACGTGCCGGAGGACGGCGTGACCGTGACGCGCTTCGAGAACGGCGAGGAGACGTCCGGCCTGCTCTACGACTACGCGCGGCTGGAGGAGAAGGACAAGTATTCTTTCTTCATGGGCGGCAACCAGCCGCTGGCCGTGATCGCGACCGGACGCGACGGCCCGAAGCTGCTGCTGGTGCGCGATTCCTACGCGGACAGCGAGGTTCCCTTCCTCACGCCGTATTTCTCCGAAATCCACATGGCCGACCTGCGCTATTACCGGGAAGGGCTGCTGGACTACATCGCGGAAAACGGCATCGACTGCGTGGTCATTTCCTACAGCCTGCGCAACTTCGCCACGGACACCAACCTGCATTTCCTGACCTGACCCGTCGACAGGAGGATATATGTTTATAAAAGAGATCCGGGCCATTCTCTGGGACGTGGACGGCACGCTGCTGAACTTCGCCGCCGCGGAAAAAGCCGCCATACGCGCGTGCTTTCGCCGCTTCGGGCTGGGCGAATGCACCGACGCCATGCTCTCGCGCTATTCCCTCATCAACAAGGGCTACTGGGAGCGCATCGAGCGGGGCGAGATCGACAAGGGGCGCGCGCTCGTGGCCCGCTTCGAGGATTTCTTCGCGGGCGAGGGCCTGGTCACAGACTGCGCCCCGGCCTTCAACAGCGATTACCAGATCAGCCTGGGCGACACGGTGGTGTTCGAGCGCGGCGCGCGGGAGGCGGTCGTTTCGCTGCGCGGCCGCGTGAAGCAGTACGCCGTGTCCAACGGCACGCGCACGGCCCAGCGCCGCAAGCTGAAGAACTCCGGTCTGGACGCGCTGCTGGACGGCGTGTTCATCTCGGAAGACGTCGGCGTTGAAAAACCCGATCC
>JAFZRB010000100.1 GCA_017620115.1 Clostridia bacterium
CCCAGCCGGGATGCCCCTTGCAGTCGATCTGCAAAAAATCCGGATGAAGCAGGCGGCAGATCTCGCGGATGTCCTCCTCCCGCAGCGTACCGCCGACGGCGCTGCCGCCGGCGCGGCCGGGCGTGGCGTGAAAGTCAAAATGGAGGCCAAAGCAGCTCTCGGAACGGCGTTTTTTCACAGCGAATCCTTCCCTTCAAATAACAGTCCGCGTTTATTCTTTTCCCGCGCGCAACAGCAGAACGGCCGCCGCCGCGAGAAAAGGAAGACCGGCGACGATCCCCATCGGCGCGGGCCCCAGCAGCCTCGCGGAGCCCGTGTCGGTGAGGCAAACCGTCAGGGGAAGCGTAGCCGCCGCGTTGATCGAGCCGTGCAGCAGCGCGGGAACCCAGATGCTCCCGCTTTTTTCATACAGCCAGTCGTGCAGAACGCCCCATCCGACCGTGACGACGCAGAAAAGCAGCATACCGACGACCGGGAAGCCCGCATACCCCGCGGCGTTTCCGACCGCGGCGCCGTATTCATACCCGATCAGCCAGATGAGCGGCCAGTGCCATGCGCCCCAGATGACGCCGCCGAGGAGCCATCCTTTCCGCCGGCCAAATCCCGCTTTCAGCCGGGGATACAGGAACCCGCGCCAGCCGATCTCTTCCCCAAGCGCAACGAACGTGTTTATGAGCGGCGCGTATGTGACGCCTGCGATTGCGCTGATCAGGACATACGTGGGATAGGAAATGCTCTGCTCTTCCATCTGTTCGAGGATCATCCGCCCCGCGCTGTCCGCCACATATCCCCCGCTCATATCAAAATGCGCCGGAAAGATCAGAAAGTACAGCGCGGCGCCAACGGCCGTCAGGACAGCGGGCGCAAACCACGCGATCAGGATGGTTCTGATGTTTTTCCGGATATTCGGTTTCCAACCCATGCCGTTCAGCTTCGCGCCGGAGAGCAGCACGCCCAGCGTGGGAACGAACATCATCGCCGCGACGACCAACTGTCCGGCCATCCTGTCCACGCAGCGATAAAGATACGCCGCGACGATCTGGACGATCCACGCGAGCGCGAAGGTCCATATCAGATACTTTGCCACCTGTGTCCTGTCGTACTCCGCATTAAGCAACGCCCAACACCTCCGATATACCCGAAAAAGGCAGACTGCGCGGCTGAACAGGTCAAAGAGAGCGCGCGGATGCCGCCGTTACGGCTTCCAGTAGGCGTCGAGACATTCCTTCGCGATCCTGACGTATTCCCGCCCGCGATTGTAATCGCCGTATATCGTGCCGACCTCGCGCTGGGCCACCTCCAGCAGACATCCGCTGGACGCCTCGAAAACGCCTTTGAAGTACGCGCGCAGCGCCTCTTCGTCCAGCGGGCCGCGGTTGGTGACATACTCGGCGCGCGGCTTGCTGTAATAGACCACGTTGCTTCCCCGCAGATACTCGCCGACCAGCGGTTCGTTATTGAAGGGCGACACGGACAGCTTGCGCAGGCTGGGCCACTTCGACAGGTAGTCCGGCCAGATGGCGTCCACGCGCTCGCAGCACCCGTAGGACAGCAGGCCGAAGCGCCGGACCAGGCGGTCCTGATACGGGAAGACGAATTCGCCGAATGTCTCCGGGGAGACCGCCGTGGTCTCCTGCGATTCCAGAAAACCCCAGACGTCGGTGGTTTTTACCGCCCTGTCGGCGGGGAGCTCGCTGTTGAAGGCGAAGCTCTCCTGGTTTACAGGACTGATGCCGCAGGTGGGCAGGAGCAGTTTCTCCCTTTCCAGGAAATCGTAGTAGGCTTCGAAGATGCCCGTCGCCATGTCCATCACCGCGTGCAGCGCGTCAGGGGCGTCATACATCGCCAGATAGAGGTTCTCCATGCCCATCAGCTGCACGAGCGGGTTGGTGATCGCGCCTGTCAGGCTGGGCATCACCAGGCGCACGGGCAGTATGTCGCCCAGTATGTCTTCAGCGAAGCGCACCCGCTCGTCGGTCTTCTGGCGGTCCACGCCAAAGCCGCCGCCGCGCAGCTTGTCGAAATCCTCCTCGAGGTCTTCGATCACCGGGTCGATGTGAAAACCCTTGCCGTGCTCGCTGCGCGTGAGCTTCGGGCTGATGCCGAACGGCTTCACCCACGCGCAGTGCGTCAGGTCATAGGTGGGCGAGATCGGCGTGTCGTCGTCGAACAGCTCGCGGCCGACGAGCGTGCTCATAAGCGACGCCTCCAGCCTGCGCGCGTCCTCATCCTCGCATTCGAGGCGCGGCGTGATGACTTCGTCCGGGAAGTTGGAGAACAGCAGGCGGACGGTCGGGGTTTCGCGGCGTCCGGCCGCGAGGGCTTCCCATTTCTTCAGAATGGCGTCGTTCTGCGGGGAATGCGCGTATTCCAGCTGCTTTTGCGCGAGGCCGCGAAGGCGCCGCCTGTCACGATCCGGGATGTTTTTCATAAGAGTCACCATGCCGGCGCGGCGACCGGCGCAAACAGCGATGAAAACAGAGGCCGCAGGATTCTCTGTATTCCGTTATGCTGTGGCTGTCAGTCAGTCGCCGCCTGCTTCACGCGCCACAGGCGGTCGGGATAGTCGCTCATCACGCAGTCCGCCCCGATGGAGATCAGGTAGGCCATGTCCTTCTCGTCGTTGATCGTCCAGTACTGCACGGCCATGTCGTGCGCGTGCGCGTAGTTGATCACGCGGGCGGTGCCGAGGTTGACGTGTTTGCTGTCCTTACGGTTGCCAAAGGGCAGCTGCAGCACCTGACAGGGCGGCGTGTAATCCTGCCTGTTGAGCACGGCCGCCAGGTAGAAACTGATTACCTCGCCGGCGTAAGCGCCGCGCATCAGGTCGGGATAGTTTTTGTCCTTATAGTCGGAGACCTCGCCGTGGAACGTGCCGAACACCGCGCGGTCCAGCATGTCCCGCGCCTTCAGCTCGCCGTAGAGCAGGTCAACGCCGCGGCAGCCGAGCTCGCCGCCGTTCTTGATCTCGATGATGTAGCAATAGCGGCCCACGCTTTCCAGATAATCCAGCGCGTCGTTCAGGGCCACAATGCGCAGGTCGTCCGGCACGTCGTCGCCATGCAGGCCGGCGTAGGGGCTTTCGCCCGCGTCGCTCACAAACTGAGCGCCCATGTTCAGCCGCCGAAGCTCCGCGTAGGTCATCTCCTCCGGCCTCACGTGCGCCCGGCCGAAGACCAGCTCGCTGTCGGAGGTGCGGTCCAGCTCATTGTCGTGCAGCAGCACCAGCACATCGTCCTTCGTCAGGTGCAGGTCGAACTCGAACACGTCGATGGAGAAATCCACATCCTGCGTACAGTTCCTGAGCGCCATCATGGTCTCCTCGGGCATGATGCCGCCGCCGGCGCGGTGCGCGCTGACCTGCGTGCTCCCCGTGATGAAGGGATTGCCGGTTTCGTAATGGACGACCCTGTCCGGGCTGGAGCGATGCCGATACATCAGCGCGAGCGTCAGGTTGGTCAGCGCCGTCAGAATCGCCAGAACGAGCAGGATTTTCAAAATGACTTTCACCACGCGCATGGGGCGTGCCTCCTTTGATTCAGCGGAACAGGAAATAAGCCCCCGCGGCGAGCAGGGCGATTTGAAGAACCAGCAGCGCGGGGAAGAACACCCTGAAATACCAGTGCTGCGTCTTATGGCGGAAGACCTTCATGCCGAGCACGCCGCCCAGCCCGCCGAAGCACGCCGCCGCCAGGAACAGCCGTTTCTCGGACACGCGTCGCTTTCCCTCGCGGGCGCTCTTCTTGTCATGCCCCATCAGCGCGAACGATACGGCGTTCATAACGGCCACGAACGCCAGCGCAATGATGACAATCGTTATCTTATCCATACCAGCGTTACCTCACAATACTCGCGTTATTGCCATACCTTTGCCTGCCGGGCCTTCTTCCCGGGGAAAGCCATTTTCTCCGGCTGTTTCACAGATAGACGATGATCAGCCCCGTCAGCAGCCCCAGAACCACCATCGTCGCCGGCAGCTTTGATTTCCACATCAGGATGGATTCGGGAAGCAGTTCGCCAAACACCACATACAGCATGGCGCCGGAAGCAAAGCTCAGGGATATCACCAGCGCGGTCGAGCTGATGGCGCCGATGAGGAAGCCCATCACGGCCCCCAGGATGGTCGGCGCGCCCGACATGGCCGTTATCCCCACAGAATGGTATTTGCTCATGCCGCCCGAAATCAGAGGCACAGCCACGGCCATGCCCTCCGGGATATTGTGAAGACCGATTACCAGGGCCATGATCATTCCGCCCCGATTGGCCAGAATCTGATCCAGGGTTATGGAGAAAGACGCGCCGATCACCATGCCCTCGGGCACATTATGCAGCGCGATGGCCACCGCCATGACCAGTCCGGCCAGAAAAAGCCCGCTGCGCGGCTGGCGGCCGGCCATATGCTCCTGCAGATGGTTGGCGTGGGTCAGTTCTTCGAGGGAGTCCGCGGTCCGCGGATGGTTTTCGTCGATATGCGCCACTTCGTGGTTGGTTTTCTTGTCGATCAACGCGTTGAGCAGCGCGATCGCCGTAAACCCGGCGATCACCCCGCACACCACCAGCCAGACATTGGCGGCCTGCCCGTCGGCGTGCAGCGCTTCCGTCAGCAGGTCGAAGCATACCACGGCGGTCATAACGCCGGCCGCAAAGGAAAGCAGAAGGCTGACGGTTTTGCTGGAATCCTTTCGGAATATACACGCCACGGCGCCGCCAAGGCCCGTTCCGCCTATGCCGGCAATGGCCGTGATTCCCGCCAGAAGCCAGATCGAATCCATGTACTTCCCCTCATTTCATCTTCAGTAATGAGGTCATCGCTTTTTCGCCGCGGCGGACGATCCGAAATCGAAGGCCGGGGCCGGAATGGCGGCCACGGGGTGAGAGAGCGGCGCCGCATTGGCCTGATCCCATTATAAAACAAGAGCCGGGTATTGACAAGATGATTTTGGAAACGCGCTCCAATTCGGCTTGATCGCAGGCCTGGAAATATGATATACTGTTTCATGAACAGCTAATCGGGACGGCTTTTCGCCCGAGAAGACAGGCCGCGCGTTCGGTAAGGAGGAGATGACGCCATGAAACAGACCTTTCTCACACTGCCCCGGCCCTTCGTGTGCGCGCTGATCATGCAGGACAGCCTGGAAGAGACCATCGCCGCCGCGCACAACGCCGATTTTGCCGGAGCGCAGGCCATCGGCGTGCACATGCGCATGATGCCCGCGGAAGACAAAACGCCAGAGCGGCTGGCGGCCCTGACGCAGTGTACCGTTCGACCCGTGCTGGCCATGCACTACCGGAATGAGCCGGGCGGCGCTCTGACCGACGAGGATCGCGCGGAATTCCTGCTGAACGCGGCCCGGGCAGGCGCTTCCATTGTGGACGTGATGGGGGACTTCTATGATCCGTCGCCGCGCGAATGGAGCGGCAGCGAGGCTGCGGTCGCGCGCCAGCGGCAGCTGATCGAGCGCATTCACCGGGCCGGAAGCGCGGTGGTCATGTCGTCGCACATGAAAGAGAGCCTCTCCGCGGAGGAAGCGCTGACGCATTTGCGCTCCTTCGAGGAGCGCGGCGCGGACGTGGTAAAGATCGTGCCCCAGGTGAATACCGAATCGGAGATGCAGGAAGCCTTCCGCACCATTCTGCTGCTGCGTCGTGAGTTGAAAAAGCCCTTCATCTATGTGGCGGGCGGTCGTTACGGCCGGCATCAGCGCGCGATTGCGCCCATGTTCGGATCCATGCTGAGCTTCGGCGCGTATCCCGCGCATTGCCGCGAGACGACGATGTTCCAGCAGCCCGTGGAGACGCTGCGGGCCCTGCAGACCTGCTTATATGAGCACCTGGATACAGATCTGTGACGACGGAAGGAGGAAATTATATGCGATATGAAGGAAAAACCGGCGTCATCACCGGCGGCGCGTCCGGAATGGGCCGCCTGACGGCCTGGCGTCTGCTGGAAGGCGGAGGAAATGCGGTGATCGCCGACGCGAATCCCGCGGCCTTTCCCGCGCTCGAGGAAGCGTTCGCAGCGCATAAGGAGCGGCTGATGTGCCGCGCCTGCGACGTTCGCGATTACGGCCAGATTCAGGCGACGGTGGACGCCTGCATGGCGAAATTCGGAAAAATCGACTACCTGTTCAATTACGCCGGGGGCGAGTCCGCCCGAATGTGCGGCAGCACCGGCAATTTTGTCGAAAAGCCGGTGGAGGTGATCGAATGGGGCCTCGACGTCAATCTGAAGGGTCCGGTTCTGTTTTCCCGCGCGGTGCTGCCCCATATGATGGAGCAACGCTCCGGCGTCATCATCCTGCTCGGTTCCATCACCGGACATGAAGGATCCGCCCACGCCGTGGATTACGCGGCGGCCAAGAGCGGCCTCATGACGGGCCTGGTGAAATCTCTGGCGCAGCTCGGCGCGCCGTACAACATACGCGCCTGCTGCGTGGCTCCCGGGCCGGTGCTCACGCGGCCCGCCATGGCGAACATGAAGACCCTGATCGGCCGGGCCGCGGAGCCGGAAGAAATCGTCGATCTGGTGGAATTCCTCATCTCGGATGGGGCGGGCTCCATCACCGGTTCCACCTATCTCATCGACGGCGGGCGCAGCTGCATGACGCATTGACCGCTGGCGGATTCGCCGGCAGCGCGCATCCCTTCGCCTGCCAAACCCGCGATCGTAAAGGAGGCGTCTCCGAATGGGCTATCTCTATCTGGGGCTGGTGGCGCTGCTGTTCAGCTTTGGCGGCACCTGCGTCAAGCTGATCCGCCCGTTCTTCACGCCTTCGATGATCACGTTCCTGCGCTTCCTGGTAGGCGTGTTCTGGCTGCTTGGGCTGAAGCTCCTGCGCAGGCAGCGCTTCCGGGCGGACTTCGCGCCGGCGCTGAAGGCGAAATGGGGATGGCTCCTCTTCGGGGCGGCCGTGAAATACCTGGCCTATATCACGGAAAACACCGCCCTGTCCATGGGCGTCTCCTACGGCAACATCCTGACCAGGCCCGTGCAGATCATACTGCATACGGTTCTGGGCGTCTGCGTGCTGCGCGAGAGGATGAACGCCGTAAAGTGGGCGGGGATCGCCCTGTGCGTCGCGGGCATTCTCCTGATCACATGGAATGGGACGCCGCCGGAGCGGCTTCTGAGCGATAATATCTTCCTGACGCTTCTCTACGCCGCCTCGGGCATATTCGCGGGGCTGTTCGTCTTCGCTCAGAAGAAGACCGCGGACGGCATGGACATACTGGACAGCAACCTGGTCATGTTCGCCGCGGCGGCGGTCATGTCCTTCTGCGCGCCGCTGAGCCAGGGCGAAACGCTGCCCGCGGCTGCGCCGGATCTGCCCTGCGCGGCGGCGATCCTTCTGTTCGGCTTTATTACGGGCATAGGGTTTTATCTCAACGCAAAGGCCATTCCGCTGGTGTCCTTTCAGATGGTGGCCCTCATGCAGAGCACCACGGTGTTCTTCAGCCTGGCCTGGGGCATATTGTTTTTCGGAGAAACGGTCAGCGGCTGGATCGTCGCGGGCACGCTCCTTTTTGTCGCGGGGATCGTGTCCATGCAGATGAACACCGCAAACGCGCCGGCCGGTTCACCGCCGGGCAAATGAAAAAACGACCGCGCCGAAGGGAATGGGACGGCACAACGACAGAGTCGCTTCGGCGGCTCTTTTTTGCGCGATGAGGCCCCGCGCTAGGCGCGGGGTCTCATTGCGCGATGGGGCGCGGAACAGCGTCTGACCATACAGCCGCCGATGTGACCGGAGTTCTGAATCTGCCGCATCACAGCACTTCCGACATCAGCTTTTTGCCTTCTTCGATCAGCAGTTCGGCAACGCCCGCTTTGAACCGCGAGG
>JAFZRB010000101.1 GCA_017620115.1 Clostridia bacterium
CGGTCGTAGGTCTCGCCGTCGATGACGGCGACGCTGCGCTCCTCCATCCGGCCCTCGCCCTCCCGCACGGTGACGAAGAGCGACCCGCCCGGTTTCAGCACGTCTCTCATGCGCCGGAACGCCAGAGGCAGCTGCGCGGTTTCGATATGCACCAGCCCGGCGATCACGACGATGGCGTCCACTGGCCCGACGTACGAATAATCGTTCAGGATGTTGTCGTTGTAGAAGGCGATGTCCGGGTTCTTTGCCCGCGCGATTTTAAGGCTTTCCGCGCTGAAATCGACGCCCGCGACCTCGTATCCAAGCGCGTGCATGCGGCGGGCGTCGTAGCCGCAGCCGCAGCACAGCTCGAGGATCCGGCTGCCGGGCGCAAGCCGCCTGACGAAATCCAACAGGCAGGGCACATCGTCGCTTTCATAGCCCCGCCTTGCCCAGTCCGGAGCGGTTTTGTCGTAGAAGTCCATGGCGCCTTTCATCGCGCAGCCTCCTCAGCTCGTACGCGCTTCCGTTATTTGCAGGTCAGTATCCCAACATTCTTGGGCCCCTTAAAATCGAACGTGACTGTTTCATATTTGATTCCATTTTCATCCAGCCACTTTGTGATTTCCACAATCATTTCTCTGGCGCCGAGCTTTTTGCTCCTGTCCCAGAAATTACAGCAGGGTACGACGAGTACCGGCCTGATTTTCGCCGATTCAACCACTTCCCTGACGGCTTCATCCGGATGAAGCCCTATGATCAGGTCATAAAACCCAGCCATATCGCTTGTGTATTCGCAGCCGCGATTGTTGACGCCGACAAGCTGATATTGCCTGGGGTCTATGACTTCCGCGTCATAGTTGTATTTTTTGTTCAATATCCGGGCAAGCATGCCCTGTCCGCCCGCGACGTCGGCGATGTATTTTATGGAATTTCCAAATCTGTCGTGCACAAATTGAGCGACCGCTTCAAATCTGGAATCATCGCCATGGCATTTGACCTGAGTCTTCCGCCCCATTTTTTCAAGCCCCCTGATTATCCGCTGAAGACTCCCTCTCCGGCGTTATCCCTCGCCCATCTCCGTAAAGTGAAAACCCTTTCCGTCTGACACGGCGCCGTACAATACGCCGGTATAGCGTCCGATCTCCATGTAGTGCTCCATCACGGCTTTCGCGGTGAGCGGCATGTCGTAGGAGAGCACGTCGCAATAATCCACCCAGCGGCATTTGCCCTCGCTCGAGACAAGGCCCTCCGCCTTCTCCGGGTTCAAATTGGCGAAGAAATAGTAGTTCTGTCGGATCTCGCCCTTATAGTGGCGCAGGCCGATATAGCGCATGCGGAGATCCGAGAGGTCGCCGCGCGTGAGAGCGAGTTCTTCGTTCAGCTCGCGCAGCACGCAGGCTTCGGGGTCGTTGAGCTCGTCCTTCTCAAAATGCCCGCCCGCGGAGGCCACCCAGGTGTCGCTGACCACGCGCCCGCCCTGCCGGTAGAGCAGCAGCATCTTATCCCCGCAGGACAGATAAATGCCGGTCATATTGCGCAGCATCGGAGCCATGGCTTATCCTCTTTTCAAATCGGCTGTCATGCGCGACTGGCAACGCCCGCGATTCCGCGCGGCGCGTTGCCAATCGCAAACGGGTTAAATATCGTCTCCCTCCGGCTCCGGATTGTTCTCCAGATCGTCCAGCAGGTGATCCAGCGCGTCCGGTTCGTCGGAGTTCTTCTCCGTGGGGGCGTCATCGAGCGCGGGGGCGTCGTAGTCCAGATCGCTGCCCGGCGCAGTCGCGGTTTCAGCGTCGGCGGGCGCGTCGTCCGTCTCCTCCTCCGCCTCGGCCCGCGCCACGCACACGACGCGGCAGTCCTCTTCCACGCGCATCAAACGCACGCCCTGCGTGTTGCGGGAAAGGGTGGAAATACTGCTCACCGGCGTGCGGATGATGGTGCCGTCGGTGGTGATGAGCAGCAGGTCTTCCTCATGGTGCACCAGCAGCTGGCAGGTGAGCGGGCCGGTCTTCTCGGTGAGGTTCATGGCCTTGATGCCCTTGCCGCCGCGGCTCTGCACGCGGTACTCGGAAATGTCCGTGCGCTTGCCGTAGCCCAGCTCTGTGATGGAGAGCACCTGGCAGTCCTCCTCCACCATGGCCATATCGACCACCTCGTCGCCCTCGTCCAACTCGATGGCCTTCACGCCCATAGCCGCGCGGCCGATGGCGCGCATGTCGCTCTCCGGGAAGCGGATGGCCATGCCGCCCCGGGTGCCCAGGATCAGCTCCTTCCGCCCGTCGGTCAGCACCACGCGGATGAGCTCGTCCTCCTCCCGCAGCACGATGGCGATCAGGCCGCTCTTTCTGAGGTTGTTGAACTCGTCCAGGCTGGTGCGCTTGATGAGGCCGTTCTTCGTGGCCATGACCAGATAATGCCCCTCCACGCGCTCGCGCGGCATGGGCAGCATGACCGTGACCTTCTCGCCGCCCTCCAGCTGCAGCAGGTTGACGATGGCCGTGCCGCGCGCCGTGCGGCCCGCTTCGGGTATTTCATGGCAGCCCAGCTGATACACGCGGCCGCGGTTGGTGAAGAACAGGATGGGATCGTGCGTGGAAACGACGTACATCTGCTCGACGAAATCCTCGTCGCGGGTGGCCGTGGCCTGGATGCCCTTGCCGCCGCGCTTCTGCGCGCGGTAGGTGGATTTGCTGAGCCGCTTCACATACCCGAAGTGCGTCATGGTGACCACCATGTCCTCTTCCTGGATGAGGTCGAGCGTTTCGATCTCGTCCTCGATGGGCGAAATCTCCGTGCGGCGCTCGTCGGCGTACTTGCGACGCACTTCGAGGAGCTCCGTCTTGATGATGTCCAGAACCATCCATTCGTTGGCCAATATGTCTTTGAGGTGCGCGATGGTCTTTTCAAGCTCGGCGTATTCCTGCTCGATCTTGTCGCGCTCAAGGCCCGTCAGGCGCTGCAGGCGCATGTCCAGGATGGCCTGGGCCTGCTTTTCGCTGAGGTTGAAGGTCGACATCAGGCCGTCGCGGGCGTCCTGCGTGGTACGGCTGGCGCGGATAAGCGAGATCACCGCGTCGATGCGATCCAGCGCGATGAGCAGGCCCTCCAGGATGTGGGCGCGTGCCTCGGCTTTGTTGAGATCGTAGCGCGTGCGGCGGGTGACGACGTCCTTCTGGTGATCGACGTAGTGAGCGAGCATGTGCTTGAGCGAGAGAAATTTCGGCTCGCCGTTCACCAGCGCCAGCATGATCGCGCCGAAGGTCTCCTGCATCTGCGTGTGCTTGAACAGGTAGTTCAGCACCACGTTGGCGTTCACGTCGCGCTTCAGCTCGATGGCGATGCGCAGGCCCTCGCGGTCGGATTCGTCGCGGATGTCGGAGATGCCGTCCAGCCGCTTCTCATGCACCAGCTCGGCGATCTTTTCCACCAGCCGGGCTTTGTTTACCATGTAGGGAATCTCCGTCACCACGATGCGCTGGCGGTTGCCGGCCATGGCCTCGATCTCCGTCTTCGCGCGCATGATGATGCGGCCGCGGCCCGTGCGGTAAGCCTCGTGGATGCCCGCCTTGCCCAGAATGAGCGCGCCGGTGGGAAAATCAGGGCCCTTGATGAACTGCATCAGGTCTTCCACGGAACACTCGGGATGATCGATCAGGTACACCGTGCCGTCGATCACCTCGCCCAGGTTATGCGGCGGGATGTTGGTGGCCATGCCCACGGCGATGCCGTTGGAGCCGTTCACCAGCAGGTTCGGGAAACGCGCCGGCAGCACCTCGGGCTGCATGAGCGTCTCGTCGAAATTGGGATAGAAATCGACGGTCTCCTTCTCGAGGTCGGCCAGCATTTCCATGGTGAGCTTGGACATGCGCGCCTCGGTGTATCGCATGGCCGCCGCGCCGTCGCCGTCGATGGAGCCAAAGTTGCCCTGGCCGTCGACCAGCGGATATCGGATGTTGAAATCCTGAGCCAGGCGCACCATGGCGTCATATACGGAGCTGTCGCCATGAGGATGGTATTTACCGAGCACGTCACCGACGATGCGCGCCGACTTGCGGTAGGGCTTGTCGGGCGTCACGCCCAGTTCCATCATGGAATACAGTATGCGGCGATGAACCGGTTTGAGACCGTCGCGCACATCCGGCAGCGCGCGGCTGACGATGACCGCCATAGAATAGGCGATAAACGATTTTTTCAGCTCATCTTCCATATCAATCGGCATCAGATGGCCGATGTTCATTTCATCAGGCAAAGGTATTTACCTCCTCATCAGATGTCCAGGTCGGCAACCAGCTTGGCGTTCTGCTCGATGAATTCTCGCCGGGGCTCGACGTCGTCGCCCATGAGCAGCGTCAGCATGTGGTCGGCGTTGATGGCGTCCGAGATGTTCACGCGATACATCGAGCGGGTTTCCGGGTTCATGGTGGTCTCCCACAGCTGCTCGGCGCTCATCTCGCCCAGACCCTTGTAGCGCTGCACGTCCGGCTTGGCGTCGCGGCCCATTTCCTCCAGCAGCTGCTGGAGCTGGGCGTCGCTGTAGACGTATTTTTCCGTCTTGCCGCGCGTGACCTTGTAGAGGGGCGGCTGCGCGATGTACACATAGCCGTTCTCGATCAGTTTGGGCATGAAACGGTAGAAGAACGTGAGCATCAGTATGCGGATGTGGCTTCCGTCCACGTCGGCGTCGGTCATGCACACAATGCGGTGATAGCGCAGTTTCGTCTCGTCGAAATCCTTGCCGAAGCCGCCGCCGAAGGCCGTGATCATCGCCTTGATCTCGGCGTTGGCCAGCGCGCGGTCGACGCGCACCTTCTCGACGTTCAGTATCTTGCCGCGCAGGGGCAGGATGGCCTGAAAGTGGCGGTCGCGGCCCATCTTGGCCGAGCCTCCGGCCGAGTCGCCTTCGACCAGGAAGATCTCGCATTTGGCCGGATCGCGTTCGGAGCAGTCGGCCAGCTTGCCGGGCAGCGCCGCGGATTCGAGCGCCGTCTTGCGCCGGGTGAGATCGCGCGCCTTGCGGGCGGCCTCGCGGGCGCGGGCGGCCTGCAGGCACTTGTCCATCACCGCGCGGCCCATCGCCGGGTTCTCCTCGAAGAAGATGCCCAGCCGGTCGGCCACCATACCGTCCACCAGCGCGCGCACCTCGCTGTTGCCCAGCTTGGCCTTGGTCTGACCCTCGAACTGCGGCTCCATTAGCTTCACGGACACGATGGCCGCCAGGCCCTCGCGC
>JAFZRB010000015.1 GCA_017620115.1 Clostridia bacterium
CACCTATGTGACCGGCACGCTGCACTTCGACAACGGCGCGATCGGCACCATCTTCACTACGTTCGACGTGTATTACCCCTTCCAGGCGCGCCTGGAGATCTACGGCGAGAAGGGCACTATCTTCGCGCCTGATCCCAACGGTTTCGGCGGCCCCGTGAAGCTGTTCAGGCCAGGCGACAAGGAGCCCGTCGAGATGCCGCTGGCGTTCGACTACGCCGAGAACAGCCGCGCGCTGGGCCTGGCCGACATGGCGAAGGCGCTGGAAACCGGCCGCTTCTGCCGCACGGATTACCGCCAGACGCAGCACGTGCTGGAGATCCTCACCGCGTTCGAGAAGAGCAGCGACGCCGGCACCGTCTGGCCCATCGGCACCCATTACGAGCGCCAGCCCGCCATGAAGAACAACCCCGTGCACGGCGTGCTGGATTGAGACGCGCGATCCGGCAGGCTGACGTTTGGCGGATCCCACTTTCTCCTCAAGGAGAAGGCTGAACAAGCGACAAGTTTTGGCTTCCCCTCGAGGGGAAGCTGTCTGCGAAGCAGACTGATGAGGTGGTTTCCTCAGCAGGAAGAGTTGGTGTCGCCCTACGTCGTTTCATGGTGTCGCCCTACGTCGTTTTCAGGGAGTTGACACAATGTGCCCAAATGTGTATAATATAACAAATAGCCCTTGTCTATATGAAGAATGAAAGGATGGATACCGTCATGAAACTGCCGCTGAATGTTGATTTGTCCGGAAAAGTCGCCGTCATCACCGGTGCGGGCGGCGTGCTGTGCTCCGCGTTTTCCAAGGCCCTGGCCCAGTGCGGCGCGAAGGTCGCCGTGCTCGACCTGAACATCGAGGCCGCGCAGAAGGTGGCCGATGAGATCGTCGCGGATGGCGGCTGCGCCATCGCCGTGAAGGTGAACTGCCTGGAGGCCGACAGCCTGAAGGCCGCGCACGATGTCGTGGCCGAAAAGCTCGGCCCCTGCGATATCCTCATCAACGGCGCGGGCGGCAACAACCCCCGCGGCACCACCGACGACGAGCAGTTCGACGAGAAGATCGAGGGCATCAAGACCTTCTTCGACCTCGATCCCGCGGGCGTGCGCTTCGTGTTCGATCTGAACGTGATCGCCGCGCTGATGACCACGCAGATCTTCGCGAAGGATATGATCGGCCGCGGCGGCAACATCATGAACGTGTCTTCCATGAACGCCTTCCGCCCGCTGACCAAGATCCCCGCCTACTCCGGCGCGAAGTCCGCCGTGAGCAACTTCACCCAGTGGCTGGCCACGTACCTGGCCAAGTCGGGCATCCGCGTGAACGCCATCGCCCCCGGTTTCTTCGTGACCAACCAGAACCGCGGCCTGCTCTTCACCGCCGACGGCCAGCCCACCGCGCGCACCGGCAAGATCCTGGCCGCGACGCCCATGGGCCGCTTCGGCGAGGCCGACGAGCTGCTGGGCGCGGTGCTGTTCCTGCTGTGCGACGAAGCGGCGAGCTTCATCACCGGCGTCGTGCTGCCGATCGACGGCGGCTTCTCCGCTTATAGCGGCGTGTGACATCAGCGAGCAAACCGTTCCTCAGCGAGCGGTTGAAAGGGAGTATTCAACATGAGCAGGGGTTATAAAAGGCGGAGATCGATCTTCAGGGCGGACGCCGGGCGCGCGTTCCTTCGCTTCCTGATCGGCATGGTGCTGCTGGTCGCGCTGTGCGCGCTGTTCTACATCTTTGTGCTTCAGGGCAAGATAAACATAGAGTTCGCGCCGAAGACGCCGACCCAGGAGCCGGTTCAGACCGTCGCGGCCGAGCCGACGCCCCAGCCGAGCGTCGAAGCCACAGCCGCGCCGACCGCCAGCCCCACCAGCGCGCCGACTGCCGAACCCACGGCCGTGTCCACCATCGAGCCGACCGCGGAGGCGACCGCCGCGCCTACGCCGGAGCCCACGAACACGCCCATTCCCTCTGAGGAAGTGGCCGACAGCATGGAGTCCGTTCCCGAAAACCTGCCTGAGAACACCAGCGACAACCTGAAGCTGGGCCTCAAGGAGCTCAAGGTGGTCGACAACGCGGGCAAGAGCGTGATCGTCGTGCGCGGCTACGCCTACATTGAAGGCGCGGACGCGGCGCAGAGCCAGGGCTATATCCTGCTGACAGACGCGGCGTCGGGCGAAATGCTGGGCAGGTACCCGGTGACGCCCAGGCCCGAGGATGCCGACCTGGCGTTTGAGGCGACCTCCGGCTCCAACCTCGACCAGGCGTTCTTCCAGCTGAATGTGGATGTGAGCTCGCTGTACGACGGCATCTACCTCATCTCCATGGCCGTTGAAAACAACGGCACGTCCGCCTGGAACTACTTCGACGACAGCATGTTCCATTTTTACGTGATGCAGGGCGTCGCCGTGCTGAGCGAGTAACCAGACATTAGCGCGGAGCGGAAGCGGTGTCAGCCGGTTCCGCTCTTTTATGTTGCTAAAACGCCTGTTTTGAGGTATGATAAAAGCAAAGTATCGCAGGGTTGAGGAGGGCTTATGGCCAAAACAAGAATCATCGTCCGCATCGCCGGGCGGGAATACCCGATCACCAGCAGCGACAGCGAGGAATACGTGCGCCGGGTGGCGCGCTATGTCGATCGCAAGATATCAGATCTGAGCCTGGCCACGCGCCTGCCCGCGCCGGAGTGCGCGACCCTGGCGGCCGTGACCATCGCGGATGAGCTGGCCAAAATGCAGGAAGAACTGAATCGCGTGCGCGCGCAGATGGAGAGCGAGCGCGACGAGCTGCAGAAGCTGCGCGCTGAAAAAGAGGGGAAAACATGAGCATGGAGCTGCTGGCCCCCGCGGGCGGCCCCGAAGCTCTTATCGCGGCGATTCAGAACGGCGCGGACGCCGTCTATCTGGGCGCGCAGATGCTCAACGCGCGGGCCGGCGCGGGTAATTTCGACCGGGACGCCCTCAAATGGGCCGCCGACTACGCGCATGAGCGCGGCGCGCGCGTCCACGTGACGGTCAATACCATGGTGAAGGAAAGCGAAGGCGCGTTGCTCGAACAGGTGGCGGAGCAGATAGCCTTCGCCGGCGTCGACGCGGCCATCGTTCAGGATCTGGGCGTGGCTGGGGCGCTGCGCGCCATGCTGCCCTCGCTGCAGCTGCACGCCAGCACGCAGATGGCCATTCATAACCGCCAGGGCGTGCGCTTCGCGCGGGAGGCGGGCTTCGACCGCGTGGTGCTCGCGCGCGAGATGACCTACGAGGAAATCGCGGACTGCGCGCGGGAAGACATCGAGCTGGAGGCGTTCGCGCACGGAGCGCTGTGCGTGAGCTGTTCCGGCCAGTGCCTGTTCTCCAGCCTCGTGGGCGGACGGAGCGGCAACCGGGGCCAGTGCGCCCAGCCCTGCCGCCTGCCATACCGCCTGGAAGGCGCGGTGAAGGCCTCGGGGTATCTGCTCTCCCCGCGCGATCTGTGGTCGCTCGATCACCTGGCGGACCTGGAACGGGCCGGGGTGTGCAGCCTCAAGATCGAGGGCAGGCTCAAGCGACCGGAATACGTGGCCGCCGTCACGCGCGTTTATCGCGAGGCGCTCGATCTCATGGAAACCTACGGCGAATACGAGCCGGACGACGAGGCGCGCGAGGCGCTTCTGCAGATCTTCAACCGCGGCGGCTTCACGCAGGGCTACGGCCCGGGCGTGGTCGACGCGGAGCTGATGTCGCGCGCGAAACCCAATCACGCCGGCGCGCCGGTGGGCGAAATGACAGCGCCCGGCGCGGTCAGGCTGACGCGCGACGTGGCCGCGGCGGACGCGCTGGCGTTTCGCGACGGCGGCGGCGCGGAATATCCCGTGCGCGGCGTTTCCGGCGCGGTGGG
>JAFZRB010000102.1 GCA_017620115.1 Clostridia bacterium
ATGAGGTGTTATCGTTGCGACTAGCATCCTATTGCGATAGACAGCAAAGAGCCGGGCTAACACCTCATCCGCCTCTCACGAGGCACCTTCCCCTCGAAGGGGAAGGCAAGGTTTTATCGCTTCAACAAACTCCAATTTGTCGGACTGCTTTTAAATGAGACGGCTCTGCACAGGAAGGCCCCGTTTGAGCTTTGCGGCGGTCACCGGAAGCTTCCTTCCACGTCCTTCCAGTGCTTTTCGGCGTGGCTCAGTATCCTTTCGGCGGTCTCCATGCTCACGGTCGGGAAATGCAGGAACAGCGCGCCTGAGCCGTAGCGCGCCACCAGTCGGTCGACGCGGCTGAGCCACTCCTCCGGCGAGCCGGTGTAAACCTGCACCCACAGCGCCTTGCCCGCGCGCCTCACCTGGTCGTAAATGCCGTACCACATCTCGTGAGCGCCGTCCGGATTGTAGGAGCCGCTGGTCCACTGCAGGGCGTCGATGCCGTCGATCTCCATCAGCGCGGGCAGGTGTTTGATGGCGTCCGGCCCGTCGAGGTGATAGAGCACGTTGTCCGCGCCTTCGGCCTGCCCGGCCAGCGCGGGCTGGATGAACCGCCGGAACTGCGCGGGATTCATCATGGCCGAGAAGTCGCACTGCAGTTTGACGGTTCTGCCGTAGCCCCAAATTTGAAACACGGTGTAGCTGCTGGCCGGCCGGCCGTCCTCCTTGCGGGCGGCGATGTCGTAGAAGCTGTCGTAATACCTGTAATACAGGCTCTGAACCTGCCGGATGCGTTCCTCCACCACGTCGGGCTCGTCGATCATGTCGAACAGGGTGTTCTGCGCGCCTCTGAGGGAGGCCAGCACGTCCGCGTTCTCCATCAGGTCGGGGATCGTGAGGTAGTAATCGTCGCCCGCGAGGGCCTTCACATCCCGGAACAGCCGCAGATGCTCCTTGTACCACCTGTTTTCCGGATCGAAAGCGAGGGGCGGCCAGTTTTCCCATTCGTCCACGCACTCGCTGAACCACACCGTGTCCGGGCTGAACCGGATGTCGCTGCCCAGATACGCCGCCAGCGAGCCGGGGCCGAAATCCAGCGAGATATTGGGAAAGCTGTCCCCCAGGAAGGCGTGGGTTCGCGCCCAGTACCGGTATCTCTCCGCGATGCGGGCGGCGTCCCGGTATTTATCGAACATATCGCGGCTGCGCAGTTCCGCCTGAACGGCCTCGTCCGCCGCGCCGGGGATCTCCGCCGTAACGCACATCAGCGGCGTGCCGGACACGTTACGCCGCCAGTAATCCGTCCAGCGGCGTTTGGTTTCGGCCCAGTTGGATTTGTTCAGCATATCAGACTCCTCCCATCGGGCGGTCGAAGCGATTGAAGGGCACGTTGTTTCCGCGCTCGTCCGTCAGGCGGTTTGCCTGATCGTCCCAGGCGTATACGCTGAGGGTATACCCGCCCCGCTCGCAGTCGTAGCCGTCCAGGGCGTCTCTGTACAGCGCGCAACGCCCGTCCGCGCCGGGGAAGACCCACAGGGCGGGCGGTTTGGAGAGCACTTCCCGCGCGCACGCGCTTTTTTCCGCGATCGGCAGCACCGCGCCCGCGCGCACGAACACCGGCAGCGCGTTCAGCGGAGCCTGCGCCTCGTAGTCCATGCCGCCCTCGACGCGGTTTCCCGTGTGCAGCTCGTACCACAGGCCGCGCGGCAGGTAGACCGTCCGCGAGCGGGCGCGGTACGCCGTCACGGGGCAGACCAGCAGGTCGTCGCCCAGCAGGAACTGATCGTCCACGCTTCGGGCGCGTTCGTCGTCCGGGTCATTGAAGGCCAGCGGCTTCATCATCAGGCCGCCTTCCAGCGCGATCCGGCCCGCCAGCGAGTAGATATAGGGCAGGAGCCTGTAGCGGGCGTGGTTGTAGCGCAGCGCGGCCTCGTATTCCTCGCCCTCGAGGTTCGTGAGCTCGCGGCGGAAATCGGTGCCGTGGCCCCGGAACACCGGCAGGAACGCCGCGTACTGATACCAGCGCACGAACAGCTCGCGGAATTCCGGATCCTCCCAGCCGCGCTCGAAGTCGCCGTCCCAGTACCATGGCGCGCCCTTCCTGACGAAGAAGCCGCCGATGTCCTGCGTCCAGTACGGCATGCCGGAGGCGCACAGATCCAGCCCGATGGCGATCTGCTTCCTGAGCGTTTCCCATTTGGCGGAAATGTCGCCCGACCAGAGCACCGTACCGAAGCGCTGTTGGCCCAGCCAGCCGCTGCGGGTGAGGTTCATCACGCGCTTATCGCTGCCCGTGCCGCGTTGCCCCTCCCACATGGTCCGTGCGTGGAAAAAGGCGTAGGCGTTGCCCATGTCCGCGCCGATGGCGTCCGCGGCCGTGCGGGTGGTTTCGGCGTAGAGCTCGCCGGGAGAGGGCTCAGCCTCGTGAGACCATTCGCTGGTCCAGGGCTCCGAGGAATCGCACCACCAGGCGTCCACGCCCATGTCGAAAAGGCCCCGTTTGGCCTGCTCCCAATAGAGGGCGCGCGCCGCGGGATTGAGCGCGTCGTATATCTCGCCGCCAGGCAGCAGCCAGCCCTTTTTCCTGAAAGCGGCGCTGTCCCGCGCGCGGGAGGACATGTTGGGCCAGATGGAAACCATGAGGCGCACGTCCATGCCGTGCAGCGTGTCCGTGAGCGCCCTGGGATCGGGGAAACGATCCCTGTCCAGGGCCTTCTCTCCCCAGTGGCCGTCCTCCCAGGAGCACCAGTCCAGAACCACGCAGTCCAGCCCGATGCCCTTTTCGCGATACCGCCGGGCGACGCTCACGAGTTCTTCCGCCGTCTCGTAGCGCTCCTGGGACTGCAGGTAGCCGAAAGCCCAGGCCGGCGGCAGCGCGGGGTTGCCCGAAAGGTAGTGATACCCCTTCACCGCGTCCTCGCATGAGCCGGGAATGAGGTAGTAATCCAGTTCCTCCACCGCGGAGAACTGCAGATACGCGCCTTTTCCGCTGTCGTCGAAGATGAAGGGGCAGCCGCAGTCGATCAGCAGGCCGTAGCCGCCGGTGGACACCATGAAGGGCAGGGCGATGGATTTGTTCGCCTGGCACTGATAGAGCGTGCGGCCCCGCAGATTGGCCGGCCCGGATTCCGGCTGGCCCAGGCCATAGAGCGCCTCCCCAGGCCGGAAGGCCAGCGGCAGGCGCGCGCGGTACAGGGGCTTATAGCTGATCTTTTCCGCTTCGCGCACCCGCGTTTTGACGCCGTCGGCCGTTTCCACGCGCTCGGCGGCCGCCGGGCGGCTCCTGTCGATGATCTGCCCGTCGAAGGGCTCCAGCGTCCTCGGCCCGCCCTCGGCGAAGACGAGCCGTCCCGCCGCGTCGAAGGCGTCGATCATTCCCGTTTCTCTGGACACCCGCGCGCGCAGCGGGCCGCCAGACACGCAGACGTACGCCCCGTCCTCCTCTGTGCGCGCGGCCGGGATCGGGGCGCGGTTTACCAGGAACGGACTCGGGCTGTCCATAAACGCCTTCCGCCGCGTGAAGGTGACGCGCAGTATGCCTCTGTCGTAGGTCAGGACGCGCAGGCGTCCGTATTCGCTCTCGATAACCGCGCCGGAAGCGGAGAGCCGCACGCTCAGCGCCTTTCGTTCTGGCCTGTGGGGAGCGGAAAGCATAGGATGAACCTCCCGTCTTTCTTGTTTTTCCAAACCGGC
Source organism: Clostridia bacterium (assembly GCA_017620115.1). Taxonomy (GTDB): domain Bacteria; phylum Bacillota; class Clostridia; order Christensenellales; family Aristaeellaceae; genus Firm-10. The sequence continues at coordinate 3,676 of JAFZRB010000102.1, forward strand.
ACCCCGTAAGCGGGATGCCGGTTTGCTGTGAGATTTCGCGCTTCAGCCATGTTGTGCGCGCGGGTAAAGGCGCTCAGGCGTCAGAACCATTCGCCGTAGCCCAGCTTCACCAGGTTGTCGTGGCTGATCTTCAGGCTCTCGAAGCGGTCGCGGCCGTAGGTATCGTCCTGCTCGACCAGGAAATACTCGCTGCCGCCCTCCAGGCCGGCTTCGATGCACGCCTTGATGGGCAGGGAGCCTTCGCCCACCTCGGCGAACTCCACGATGTTCGTGAAGGATTCAAAGAAGCGCTTCATGAATTCCGGCGTGCCCGGCTTCGCGTCCGCGGGGGCCTTGACTTCGCCGATGCGGTAGTCCTTCAGGTGCAGCAGGCGGATGCGGCCCGCGTACTTCTTGATGAACGCGACCGGGTCTTCGCCGCCGCGGTGGATCCAGTGGGTGTCCAGCTCGAAGCCGATGGCCGGCGCGCTGTCGCGGATGATGTCCAGAAGATACTGCCCGTTGTAGCGCACAAATTCCACGTGGTGGTTGTGGTAATAGAGGTCGATGCCCTCCTCCTTCAGCTTGAGCGCCATGTCGTTGGCCTGTTTGGCGAAGTCCATGGCCTTATCGTAGCTGCCCATGCAGGTCATGGGCAGCATGCCGATGCGCAGGAGATTGCAGTCCAGCCTGCGGCAGTCGTCCACGATCTTTTTGAAGCCGTCCGGGTCGCTCAGGAATTCGCCGCGCATGCCGGGGAACATGGGGGCGACGGAGGCCGTGCAGGAGGATACCTTCATGCCCAGTTCGTCGATGGAGCGCCGGAATCCGGCCACGTTCTCGGGCGTCATGGGAACCTGAGAAATCTCGATGCAGTGGTAGCCGATGTCGGTGATGCGGCGCATGGCCTCGAACGCGTCGAAGTTCGGAATCTTCGACGGAGCGATTGTGCTCATCTGAACGCCGATCAGTCCTTTTTTCATGGTAATACTCCTTTCGTCGTGGGTCGACGGTTCGTGAAATCGCTTATGCCCAGAGGTTTTTTGATGGATTCCCGCCGTTTTTCAGCGGCGCGCGTCGATTTCCTCCAGCGCTGTCGCGAGGCTCTTGAAGCGGTTGATGCCGCGCTCTTTTGTTAAACGGGGGCTGTCCCGTAGAGACAGCCCCCGCTGTTAAGCACGACACGATAAATCGAAGACGAAATCGGATTAGTCCGCCATGGTGCGGTCGTAGGCGGCCTGGTCCATGGCCAGCAGATCTTCGGAGCCCAGCGCCACGATGTTGGCCTGGAACTCGTCCCACTGGCTGTCGATGTCCATCTGGCCGGTGGCGAACATGGCCATGCACTGCTTCACGTAGGTGGCGATGGCCGCGCGGGTGTTGGCCCACTCTTCCTGCTCCTCGACGGAGTAGATGATCTTCACGATGTACTCGTCGGGCTTGTAGTCAACCTGCTTGGCGACGGCCAGCGCGTTCTTGTATTCGTTGTTGGCCTCGTTGCCGTCCCAGGTGAAGCGGGAATTCAGGTTGTCATAGTCGACGCCGCCGAAGAACTGGCCGGCCCAGTGAGACTTCTGAGGCACGCCCCAGACGCTCTGCAGCACGGTGAAGTAACCCGGCAGGCCCATCTCGTCGTACATGCCGCGGCTGCCCTCTTCGGCCAGCTCCCAGTCGACGCCGGGCTCGCCCCAGCGCTGGACCAGG
>JAFZRB010000103.1 GCA_017620115.1 Clostridia bacterium
CGCCCGATCAGCGGCGTCAGCTCGCCCAGCATGCGATAAGGGGCCGGGTGCCGCTTCAGAATCCCCACCATATCGCTCACGCTATCCGCCTGCCAGGCTTCCTGAATGAGGGGGAGAAGCGCGGTCGGCTCGCCCCAGCCGTTCACGGCCCTGCTTATGGCTCGCACGGCCTGCAGCCCCATCCATGGGCCGCTCCCCTGGTCGCCGAAAATGGGGCCCAGGTAGCCGACGGATTCCCGGCTGCCGTCCGCCTTCACCCATGATACCCCCGCCCCGGTGCCAGACAGCGCCAGCAACCCCTGCCGTTTCAGATTGCCGGCGAGCAGCCCCGCGGCCTTTTCGTCGCAGCGAATAAAGCGATCCACTTTGATCCGCCGGCTCAATTCGTCGGTCAATTCCTGCACGGGCCCGACAAAGACCGCGTAGACGATGTCGATCCGCTCCGGCTTTTCTTGTGAGAATACCCCGTCGAGGCATGTCCGCACATTGGCGCGGCAATCCTCCAGCGTGGTTTGCGTCAGATTGACGCCGCCGGCCCGACCCTGTCCCAGCAGGGTCAGGTTTTCGTCGAAGAGCATACCGATCAGTTTGGTTCCGCCGCCGTCTACAGACAGGATCCGCGTCATGAGTATCGCGCGCTCCTTTCCACTCTACGCCCGATGGCGTTTTTATGCCAACAGAAAAAACTGGACAGCCGCCGCCCCGTATGGTATATTAAATTCGCCGCGAACGGCGGAAAAAGCGTATAGCCGGTACGGCCATCCCCGGCTGAAACGATGAAGAACGGTGTTTCGGTGAGACGATGTATGAGGAGGTCTTTCCATGGCTGAATATCGCATTGAGCACAGAATGCTTGCGCTGACGGCAGACCCTGTTTCCTGTCAGTATTCGGTGACCCTGCCGAACGGCGCGCTCTGGCGCATGACGCAGCGCCCGTATATCCGCTTTGCGGACGGGCGGGTCGCGGCGTTCCCCGCGCCTGTTCGCGAGGAGCGCTCGAAGAGCGGCACCTACGACGGCGTTCGCGCGGTGTATGAGGGTTTCTCGCCCGGCGCGGAACTCAGCGTCGCGACGCATGTGTGGATCGACCGCACGACGGGGGATCTCTTCTTCGAGGTTCGCGTGGACGGCGACCGCATGGGCGAAATCGAAGCCGTGTCCTTTCCCGCGCCCTTTGATTTTGGGGCGCTGCCCGGCCATGGCTATACGGTGCTCTCCCGCATGCAGGGCACTCTGGTGCCGGCGGGCGAGACCATTCGCATAGCCAATGGGGAGATTTTCGAGCGAGACGGCTACATGCCCCTTTACGGACAGGTGCGCGACGGATCCGGCTATGCGGCGATCTACGATACGCCCTACGACGCGAAGTACGCGCTCGAGGAGGATCGGGTGGTTCCTCTCTGGCGGCCTTCGCTCGGCGAAATGCGCTATGCCCGCCGCATGCTCTTCCGCTTCCGGGAGGGATGCGACCACAGCGCGATCGCCAAGTGTTACCGCGCCTATGTGAAGGAACGCGGCCAGCTGGTCACGCTGCGCGAGAAGATCGCGCGCAATCCGGCGCTGGCGCGCCTGCCCGGCTGCGCGGTGATTCACGAGGGCATCGCCGTGCACATCTCTCCCAAGTCGGATTACTACACGCCGGGCGAACCGGAGAAGAACGATTACTATACCTCCTTTGACGAGCGGGCGGCGCAGCTGCGCGCGCTCCGGGCGCGCGGCCTGGAGAAAGGGTACACCCATTTCGACGGCTGGGGCTATCACGGCTACGACAACCTGCATCCCTCTCCGTTTCCCCCGAACGAGGCGGCGGGAGGCGCCGCGGGCATGCGGCGGCTGAGCGAAACCACGCGGGAGCTCGGCTATCTGTTCGGGATCCACGATCAGTATCGCGATTACTACCACGACGGCCCGGATTTCTCCTTCGACGAGGCGGTGACGAACATGGATGGTTCGCACCCCTACTGTTCCGTCTGGTATGGCGGCCCGCATTCCTTCCTGTGCTCGGCGCGGGCGGCGGACTACGTGCGCCGGAATTACGCGGAGTTTGAGCGCCTGGGCATCGGCATCGACGGCTCCTATCTCGACGTGTTTTCCGTTGTGAACCTGGACGAGTGCTTCTCGAAGGAGCATCCGACGACCCGCGAGCAGTGCGCCCAGAACCGCCGCCGGTGCCTCGATATCCTCACCGACCGGGGCATCATTCCCTCTTCCGAAGAGGTTCTTGACTGCATTCTCCCCTCGCAGGCGCTCTGCCATCACGCGCCGTTTTATACCACGGAGCTGGGCGCGAAGGACGCGCGGGCCGTGGGCGTGCCCATTCCCCTGCTGAACCTGGTCTATCACGACTGCGTGGTGATCCCCTGGATCGGCCTGCCCGGCCAGCGGGGCGGCTGGGGTATTCCCGGCGCGGATTGCGCGTACACCCACGCCATCCTGAACGGCGATCCGGTCTACTGTCCGATCGGGGCGGACGAGGCGCAGGTGGCCGCGGTGAAGGCGGCCTGCGAATCGGCGGAGCGGCTGGCCTGCCAGGAGATGCTGCGCCATGAATTTGTCGACGGAGACTTCCGCCGGCAGAGGACGACCTTCGCGGACGGCACGGTGATCGAGGTCGATTTCAACACGGAGGAATACCGCATAACCACGCCGTAGCGGGCGTGGCGGTTCCGGTCACAGGTTCAGCAGCACCACCGATATGACGCCCATCGCGTAGCCGATGTACTGCGTTTTCGTGAAGCGCTCGCCGTACAGAAACCAGGCCAGCACGAACGTGAACAGCATGGCAAGCGCCGCGTTGGTCGGATAGAGTATGGTGTTGGGAATGTGCCCGATCAGCGTCAGAACGGTCAGATTCAGGAGTCCGTTGGCCGTGCCGTTGACCGCGGCGTAGGGCAGGCATCTTCTGAATTCCGCGCCGAAGCCGCGGTTCCTCGCCACCGATACGGCCATCAGGATCGCGAAAGACACGGCCAGGGCGAGGATCATGAATTCATGGGAATACCCGTCGCCCAGGTTCCGCTTCTGCATGTTCGACATGATCATGCAGCCGCCGTTCCCGATGAAGGCGATCAGCACCCATTTGAGCCAGCGGCCCGACAGCGCCTGGCGTCCGTCGAATTTCAAATTGACCAGGACCAGCGAGGCGACGAGCAGCGCGAAGCCCAGCGCCGTCAGCGCGGTGACCCGCTCGCCCAGCATCACGCCGTACGCCGCGGGAAAGATCAGCGCCAGCGATATGATCAGCGAGGTCAGGGCGATCGGCCCGTAGCGCACCGCGTAGACCGTGCCGACCCAGGCCGACGAATAGCACAGGGCGAAGCCGAGCGAATACGGCCAGAGCCGCGCGTCAAAGTCCAGTTGCAGGCGCGAGGTCAGCGCAAAGAAAACCAGCGCGATCAGGCAGGTGACGGCGGAAAACAGGATCGCGTCCGGCGTTTTCGACTTGAGGTTGTATTGCTTCTGCGCGACGCTCTGACAGCAGCTGAACAGCGGCGAGCACAGGAGCAGCAGATAGTAGATCACGGCTTTCACCCCTTTTTGGACGCTCGTTTCCGGCGGGACGCATCTGGATCAATTATAGCACACACAGGCGGGGTGTATCAGCCGGAATGGCGAAGACAAATCCTTTGATAATCTGTTGCGAAGATATGACGGGCCGGCGGTTCGTGGCGGCCGCGGCACGGGAAAACCCGGAGACCGGGAAAGAAATCGGCGCATTCCGTTTTTGCTTTGAGATTGTGTTTTGCCTCCCCGTCTGTTATAATGACGACATGAAAGCCCAAAGGAGGGAACCTGATGAAGCGAATCAACCTGGATCGTGACTGGCTGTTTTCCGCCGCCGCGCCGCAGCCCGGACGCCCTTCTCCAGAGGGACGGACCGTGCACCTTCCTCATGATTTCACCATTGAAAGCGACGTTTCCCCCAGCGCCCCCAGCGGCCATGCGACAGGCTATTACGGGGGCGGCGTCGGCGTGTACACAAAGCAGCTCGACATTCCCGCCGACTGGGAGGGCAGGCGCGTCCTCGCCGAATTTGACGGCGCGTATATGAACGCCGTCGTCGAATTGAACGGGCACACGGCGGGCCTGCATCACTACGGATATACGCCCTTTCACGTCGATCTCACCCGCTTTGTCAGGCCCGGCAGGGCCAATCGCCTGACGGTGACTGTCAACAACACCGCCCAGCTCAACTCGCGCTGGTATTCCGGCTCCGGCCTTTACCGGCACGTCGATCTGCTCGTCGCGCCGGAAACGCACATCGCGCCGTGGGGCGTCTTCGCCCGCACGGAGCGCGTCGAGGGCGACATCGCCTTTGTGCTCGTGGAGATCACCGTGGAGAATCACGCCGGCGCGCCCGCGACGCGCCGTGTGCGCTGCCTGATCGATCAGGACGGCGAGCCTCTCGCCGGCGGCGAAACGCAGATCCGCGTTCTCCCGGGCTCGGCCTCCGTCGCCCGCCTGCGCCTGGCCGTCAAAGGCGCGAAGCTCTGGGATGTTGACGATCCGAGGCTCTGCCGCGTCAGCGCAGAGCTCCTGAACGGCGGCGTTCAGGAGGACTATGACTGCGTCTCCTTCGGCATTCGCACGATCTCCGTGGACACGCAGAACGGCTTCCGGCTGAACGGCAGGAGCCTCAAGCTCAGGGGCGGCTGCATCCATCACGACAACGGCATCCTCGGCGCGGCCTCGTATTACGACAGCGAGTACCGCAAGCTGAAGCTGCATAAGGACAACGGCTTCAACGCCGTGCGCTGCGCCCACAACCCGCCCTCCCGCGACATGCTGGACGCCTGCGACCGGCTCGGCATCCTCGTGATCGACGAGGCGTTCGACTGCTGGCGCATGGGCAAGAACCTGAACGACTACAATCTCTACTTTGAAAGCGACTGGGAAGCCGATATGACGGCCTTCATCACCCGCGACCGCAATCATCCGAGCGTGGCGATCTGGTCGACCGGCAACGAAATCGTGGAGCGCGGCGGGCTGTCGGACGGCTATGCCTGGGCGGAGCGCCTGGCGGCCACGGCGCGCCGGCTCGATCCTGGCAGACCCGTGCTCAACGCCCTCTGTTCCATGTGGTCCGGTCTTGACGACGAAGACGCCGCCCTGGCGAACGCCGGCGCCCAGAACGATTGGGACGCCGCCGCCGACCGCCTTTGGACGGGCCTCACCGAGCCCTTCTGCGCCCCGCTGGACATCGTGGGCTATAACTACCTGAATCAGCGCTACGCGCGCGACGGCGAGATCTTCCCGACGCGAGTCATCTGCGGCACGGAGAGCTTTCCCATGGAGATCGACAGGGTGTGGCGCGATGTCAAACGGCTGCCCTGGGTGATTGGCGACTTTACCTGGACGAGCTACGACTACATCGGCGAGGCGGCCATCGGCCGGGCCAAGTATGTCGATCCCGCCGCGGAGCTGAAGCCGGAGGAAACGACGTGGCTGGGATCCGAATTCCCCTGGCGCCTGGCCAACGACGCGGACTTCGACCTGATCGGCTTCGGCCGGCCGCAGTTGGCCTACCGGCGCATCGTCTGGGGCAGCGAAGAGACTTATATCGCCTGCCAGAGCCCTGCCGTCTACGCCCGGCGCGAGCTGGTGAGCCGCTGGGGCTGGCCGTGGCGCGAAAACGTCTGGACCTGGGACGGCAGCGAGGGCAGGCCCATCCGCGTGGACGTCTATTCCGCGGCCGAGGAGGTTGAGCTGTTCGTCAACGGCGTGTCTTTGGGCCGCAAGCCGGCGGGAGAGGCGCGGCGCTTCACCGCTTCGTTCGAGGCGGTCTATGCGCCCGGAACCGTCGAAGCCGTGAGCTATACCGCGGGCCGGGAGGTCTCCCGTCAGAAGCTGGTTACGGCCGGCGTTCCGTTTAGACTGGCCGCCGCGGTCGAGAACGCGGAGCTCGCCGCCGACGGAAAATCGCTGAGCTTCGTGACGTTCGAGATTCAGGACGCGGCGGGGAACCGCGTGCCGCACACAGACCTGCTGGTCAGGGCCGCCGTGGAAAGCCCCGGCGCGCTGGCCGCCCTCGGTTCCGCGCGCGCCGCGACGACGGAAAACTACACATCCGGCGCGTTTACCACCTGCGACGGGCGCGTGCAGGCCATCGTGCGTTCCGGCTGTGAGGCGGGCGTTATCCGCCTGGTCGCCGAAGCGGAAGGCCTGCCGGCCTGCGCGGTCGAGATTCAGGTTGGGAAATGAACGCTCAGCGCGGAGCGGGAGGAAGCTATGGAGTTTCTGTACAAGCCGGACTATGACGAAACGCTACGGCGGTTTGAAGCCTTCTGGCATCGGGAGATTATCGACCGCCCGCCGGTGAGCATTGCCCTGCCCAAACCCGGCCCGCGCCGTCCCCGCGGGCGCAGGGCTTACGCCAGCCACGAGGAACGGTGGCTGGATATCGACGGCCGCATCGAGGATATGGACGCGGCGATGGCGCAGACGGATTACCTCTACGATTCCCTGCCCATCGCCTGGCCGAACCTGGGGCCGGAGATCTTCTCCGCCTGGTGCGGCTGCGGCTATGAATACGGCGAGACCACGACATGGAGCAAGCCCGTGATCGCGGACTGGACGGCGGACTATGAGAGCAGCCGCCTCGACATGAACCACCCGCTGTTCCGGAAGATGGTGGAATTCACGCAGAAGCTGCTGGCGGCGGGGAAGGGCAAATTCATCGTCGGATTGACGGACTTTCATCCCGGCGGAGACCATATCGCCGCGCTGCGGGATCCGCAGAACCTGGCTGTCGACATGCTCGAGAATTCGGAGTGGGTGAAAAAGGCGCTGCGCCGTTCCGCGCCGGAGTATTTCGCGGCTTACGGCGTGTTCTACCAGATGATCCATTCGGCGGGAATGCCCACCACCAGCTGGACGCCGGCCATACACGACGGCACGTTCTACATTCCCTCCAACGACTTCTCCTGCATGATCAGCCGGGAGATGTTCGACGATGTCTTCCTGCCGGGGATTCAGCAGGAATGCGCGTTTTATGAACGTTCCATCTACCACCTGGACGGGCCGGGAGCGCTGCGGCACCTGGATTCGCTGCTGGAGATCAGGGAGCTTGACGCGGTACAGTGGGTGTGCGGCGCGGGAAACGAGGGGTATCAGCGCTGGAAAGGCGTGTATCAGAAGATTCAGAAAGCGGGCAAAGGCATCCAGATGATGTGCAGCGTCAAAGAGCTCGACGATATTTTTGAGACGCTGCGGCCTGAAGGCATGTGGTTCTCCTCCATCGCGGGAATAAGCGACCGTCAGACCGCGGAGTATGTCGTAAAGCGCATTGAGAAATGGGCGTAAGGGAGAAATTGTTTATGAGAGCCAATTATCAGCAAACGAAGATCGCCTGCTACCTGGGCATCATCACCCAGGCCATATCCGCCAATTTCGCGCCGCTGCTTTTCCTCACGTTCCGGCAGGAATTTGGCCTGTCGCTGGGGCAGGTCGCGCTGATTCCCACCGTTTTCTTTTTCACCCAGCTGCTGGTCGACCTGATTTCGGCAAAATATGTGGACAGGATCGGCTACAGGCCCTCCATCATCGCTTCGGAGGCGTTTTCCGTGGCAGGCCTGGCCGGGCTCGCTTTTTTACCCGCCTTGTTCAGCGATCCGTTCGTCGGGATCCTGCTCTGCGTCATCCTGTACGCGGTGGGCAGCGGACTGATCGAGGTGCTGGTCAGCCCCATTATCGAAGCCTGTCCCTTTGAGAACAAAGAAGGCACGATGAGCCTGCTGCACTCCTTCTACTGCTGGGGCTCCGTGGCCGTTATTCTTCTTTCCACGCTGTTTTTCTATGTGTTCGGGATCCGGTACTGGCGCGTGCTGGCGCTGCTGTGGACGCTGATTCCGCTGATAAACATCTGCAATTTCGCCGTCTGCCCCATCGAACACATCGTGGAGGCGGATGAAAGCATGTCTATCCTTCAGCTCGTAAAGATGCCCTTTTTCTGGCTTCTGGTTCTGCTGATGATATGCGCCGGCGCGTCCGAGCTGTCCATGGCGCAGTGGGCGTCCGCGTTCACTGAGTCGGCGCTGCACGTATCGAAGACGGCGGGGGATCTGGCCGGCCCCTGTCTGTTTGCCGTGCTGATGGGAACCTCGCGGGTGCTGTACGGAAAGTACAGCGAAAAGGTCGATCTGCTCCGGTTTATGCAGGGAAGCGGCGTCCTCTGCGTGATTTGCTACCTGCTGGCTTCCCTGTCGCCGCTGCCTGTTTTCGGCCTGATCGGCTGCGCGCTGTGCGGCTTTTCGGTGGGCGTCATGTGGCCCGGAACCATCAGCATTTCGGCGAAAAAGTGCCCCAAAGGGGGAACGGCCCTATTCGCCCTGCTCGCTCTGGCGGGAGATCTGGGCGGTTCCCTTGGCCCGTCGTTTGTTGGAACGGTTTCCGACATGGCCGGTGAAAACCTGCAGATGGGTTTGCTGGCCGCGATGGTTTTCCCCATCGCGCTGATCGTCGGCCTGTTCTTTTTGAAAAGGAACTGGCCCGCCGGGAAGCGCTCCTGATTCAAAGAGCCGACTGATTCAAACGGAAATCAGCCGGCTCTTTTCGTATCAGAAGAATTCCTTGCCCCGCACGGTTTCCAGCTTTTCCTCCAGCAGCGCCCTGTCTGTTTCGGAGAAGGGCGTTTTCAGGCACGCGTCGATGTGCTCGACGGCGAACCGGAAGCTCTCGAAGTTGCCGGGAGGGATCAGGGTGTTCACGCCGAGGGACAGCGCATAGCGCATGGCGGCCTCGCCGAACGCCGCGTCCGAGGTGTCGATAGGTTTGCACCAGGATTTAGGGAAGGGCGATGCGGCGCGCTCCTCGTCGTTCTCCCAGCGCCGCTCGATAAACGCCTTCATACAGAGCACGCCCATGTTCCGTTTTTTGGCGGCTTCGATCAGCCGCGCGCCCATACCGTGCGCCATGTGCATGAACCAGTTAAAGGGGAACAGCACGGTGTCGAAATCGTACAGCTCGATCATGCGGAGGGCGGCGTCTTCGTTGTGCGCCGTGAAGCCGATATGATCGGCGATGCCCTTTTCCCTGACATCGCGCATCAGTTCCATCACGCCGCCGGCGCCGAAGGCCGCCTCCACTTCCCCGATGGAAGAAATGCCATGGAGCTGGTAGATGTCGAAATGATCGGTGTGGAGGAGCCTCAGCGATTCCAGCAGCTCCGGCTCCGCGCCGGCCCGGTCCCGCTTTCCTGTCTTGCAGGCGAGGTGAATCCGGCTCCGGTAAGGTTTCAGCGAGTTTCCCAGCTGTTCCTGCGCGTTGCCATAGGTTGGCGCGACGTCAAAATAGTTGACGCCGTGCTCGACGGCGTAGCCGACGAATCGATCCGAGGCGTCCTGTCCGAGCTCCGGATAGCGGGTATGGTCGTACACGCCCGCGGAGACGATGCCGCCGTATGAAATGACGGAAACCTCCATGCCGGTGCGGCCCAACGAATTGTACTTCATCGCATTCACCTTCCTTTGTTCATTATATGACATAGAGCGGGCGCAAGTCAATAGCCGTCAGTACCACTGCATATAGCGCTCCATCGCGTCCATCAGCGCGGCGACGTTTTCCATGGGCGTGCCGGGATACAGCCCGAAGATCATGGACAGGCCGCCCTGAGGCGTTGCGAGCGCTTCCACCTCCGAGCGGATCAGCTCGTCGATCCGGGCCGGGGTTCCATACACGGTGATCTTCTGGCGGTCTATATCCAGATCGACGCACAGCTTTCCCCGGAAGCGCGCCCGGATCCAGTCTATGCCGTTGACCAGATCCTGCAGATTGATGACGGCGACGCCGCTGTCCACGATGTCGTCCGCCAGCGCGCGGATGTCCCCGTCCGAATGCATGTGCACGGGGACGCCGCGATCCCTGCAGGATCTCATCATGCGCGCGTAACTGGGCTTTATGAAACGGCGGAACTGCTCAGGCGAAAGCATGGGACCTATCTGCATGCCCAGATCTTCGGGAAACGAAATCATGTCCGCGCCCAGCTCGAGATAGCGCCGGACGATGGCGTGGTTGAAGTCCTCCAGCTTCCCGATCAGGTCGAAGAGGAGCGGCTCGTCGTCCGCCATGTCGAACAGCAGGTTGGAATATCCCCGGATATCGCTGAGCTGCAGGAAGGTGTGGCCGTGTCGCAGGCCGCGGCACACGAACTCGCCGCGCTCGTGCGCGCTGTCGATGCTCTCCTTTTCCTTGGCCCAGTCCACCGGCCCGATGCCCATCTGCCTTTCCGGATCCGGAAAGCGGTAGGCTGCGTAGGCGCGCCAGTCCGCCAGCGGATGGCCTACAACAGTGCCTGTGATGCCGTCGTCCGTCGTCTCCCATCGGCAGCCAAAGTCGTCGGTATAGGGCTCGTCCCTGCGGGCGCACAGGCTGTAAACGGGCGTATAGGGCAGCTTGGGCGGGCGGTAATCCGGAAACAGCAGCGGGTGCTTCAATATCTGATCCACCAGCCAGTCCTGGGGGTAATGATGCCAGCAGGCGGCATTTATGTGAAACGCCATCGGAATATAGTCCGGCTTTTCAAAGAAAATCGCGCGGTAAGCGTTTGATTTCATGGCGCTGTCCTCCCGTGACGATAAACAGGACAAGGCGGGTTCAGCCGCCGCCCCCAACACACATTATACGCGAAAACAGAGCGCATATCAAGCGCCAAACTGCCGTATCCCGGACAACAACGCAGGCCCGCCTTTTTCAGACGGGCCTGCGCGGCATGATTCGTGGGTCAGCTGTTTTCTTCGTTTTTTGGCTGCTCTTCAGCATCCTCGCCGTCGGGCCGGAGCGCTTCAGCCGGGGCGTCGGCGTCCTCCGCGGCGGGTTCCGGCCCCACGGTGGGTTCCGGCTCCGCGGCGGAGGCGGTTTCCTCAAAGGGATCCACATCCTCCGGAGCGGTGTCCGGTTTGGCCTCGGGCCAGTTGATGTAGACGTCCTTTTCAGGCGCGGATTCCTCCGCAGGCTGTTCGGGCGCGGCCGCGGGCTGTTCCGCGGGCTCGTTTTCGAGCTTCGCGCCGCACTTGCTGCAGAACCTGGAATCCAGTTCCATCGCGTTGCCGCACACCGGGCAGCGGCGCACGTTGCGGATCCTGTCGATTTCCGCGTTCAGTTTGTCGATCTCCTGCGCCGTGGCGGTCACGCGGTTGCACAGCGCGGCGATGCTCTCGTCCGGCTGGAGGCCGCGCTGGTGGCAGCTGTAGTAGAGCTGGCCGATTTGATGGTAGAGGGAATCGAATTCAGCCTGCTTTTGGGTGATTTGATGCTGAATCTTCGCCACTTCCGCCGTCTTTCGGGCAGACTGGGTCATGCTGTTGATGCTCTTGCCGATGTCGTCGAAAAAGGCCATTTCTTTCACTCCTTCTGACATATTGTCAACCGGCCGCTCTGCGCTATTTTACGCCGGTTCTCCTGCCTTTATTCCGGAAGTATTATAACCCTCCCTCGCGCGTTTTATCAAGGCTTCGAGCCGAATTCACGCCGTTTTCTAGTATAATTCTAATCTTTTCGGCGCAGAATGATGAAAAAAGCGCGGTTTCGCGCGGGGAGGCGCTTCCATGCTCACGCATTTCATCCGGGCCGTGATACTGTATGCCGCGCTGGTCGCGTTCACGCGGGCGATGGGCAAGCGCCAGCTGGGCCAGTTCCAGCCCTATGAGTTCGTCATGACCATGCTGATCGCCAATCTGGTGGCCTCGCCCATGAGCGACGTATCCACGCCGCTGCTGCACGGCATATTGCCCGTGGCGGCGATGTTCGTGATTCATTCGCTCATTACGCTCCTGAGCATGCGCAGCGACCGCATGCGCCTCTTCTTTTCGGGCAAGCCCTCGGTCATCATATCGCGCGGGGTGTGGCGGCAGGACGAGATGCGCCGGCTGTGCCTCACGCTGGCCGACGCGCTTGAAGGACTGCACGCGGCGGGCATACTCGATCCCGCCGAGGTGGAGACCGCCATCGTGGAGGCAAACGGCAGCATCTCCGCGTTTACGCGCGCTGAGCTGCGCCCGGCTTCTCCCGCTGATCTGAACATCAAAACGGACTATCAGGGCCCGCCCGTGGTGCTGGTGATGGACGGCCGCGTCCAAACCGGCAGCCTCGCCGCCGCGGGACTGGACGAGGCATGGCTTCGCCGCACCCTCGCCGCGCATCGGCTGAGCGTGAAAGACGCGTTTATCTGTTCGCTGGATACGCAGGGAGTTATGACCGTTCAGGACATGCGCTGCGCCGTTTCGCGGTTTCAGGCGCTGGAGCCCGCGGAGGTGACGTGGTAGATGAAGCGGTGTCTGATCGCGATGCTGACGGTGTTTGCGCTCTCGCTGGGCGTCTGCCTCGCGTCGTTTTTTGTCATACGCCATGTGGCGGAGGAAATGGAGGGCGTGCGCACGGAGGTGCTTCGCCTGATCGAGGGGGACGACACCGAACGGGCGAAGGAACGCCTCACGCAGATGGCCGGGATCTGGCGGGATCACGAGCGGCTGCTGGAGGCCATTTCGCCGCATGAAACGCTGCATTCCGTGACGGGGTTAATCATCGAAGCCCACGCCAATCTGGACGCGCGGGACATGGACGATTTCAACCGCTCCATGCTGCTGCTGGGCGAGGCCATCGAGCATCTGTATCTGGAGGAGCGTCTGAGGATCGAGAATATTCTCTGAGGGGGCGGCGAAGGCCGGGTCCTTACCGGCTGAACGCCTCCGTCAGCCACTTTCCGCGCGCGTAGCGGACGGCCAGAAGCGCGCCGCGCATCACGTTGTCGGCCACCATACACAGCCACACCGGCACGAGCCCCAGCCCCAGCGCCTTCACGCAGATCCATGTAAACAGGATGCGGATGCCCCACATGCAGGCGAGCGAAATGACAAAGGGAGCCTTGGTGTCGCCCACGCCGTTGAACGTGCCCTCCAGGATGATGGACATGCCGTAAATGGGCTCGGATACCGCCACGATGCGCAGAATCTGTATGCCGCCCGCGACGACCGCGGCGTCCGGCGTGAAAAGGCTCATCATCCGATCCGGAATGGCGAAGAGGATCGCGCCGGTCACGGTCATCATGGCCATGGTGACGAGCATGATCGTGCGCGACACGCGCCTCAGCTTTTTTTCGTCGCCCTCGCCGAGGGACTGCCCGGCCAGCGTGGAAGCGGCGGCCTGCATGCCGTAGCCCGGGATGTAGAACGCCTGCTCGGCGGTGATGGCGATGGTGTGCGAGGCCAGCGCCGTGGTGCCCAGCGAGGTCACCAGCGAGGTGAACACCACGTGGCCCAGCATCGTGGCCACGCGCGAGCCCACCACCGGAATGCCGATCCTCACGCAGGGCAGCATGGCCTCGCGGTCGAGCCGGATGCGGAAGCCGCGGGGCGAGATGTATCTGTTGCGCCAGAACATGGCGGTCATGGCCGCGCCGCCGAATATGTAGGAGATGGCCGTGGCTGCCGCCGCGCCGATCACGCCCCAGCCCATGCCGGGCATGGTGAACTGAAATCCGAGTATATCCACAGGGCGCGTCTCAAAGATGAACAGCGCGTTGAGCGCGATGTTCAGGGCGTTCATGCCCAGGTTGATGAACATGGGCGTGCGCGTGTCGCCTGTGGCCTGGATGGCGGCGGAGAAGATCACCTGCGCCGCGCGGAACAGCATGGGCGCGCACACGATGGCGAAATACAGCGATCCGTCGCGCCGCAGCGCCTCCTCCGCGCCCAGCCACGCGGGCAGGAACGGGCTCACGGCCAGCGTGATGACGCCGATGACGCAGCCCGATATGAGCGCCAGCAGCACCGCCTGCGTCGCCGTGCGGCGGGCCATGTTGTCGTCCTTCGCGCCTACGGCGCGCGCCGTGCAGGCCAGAACGCCCGTGGCCAGCGCCCACAGCGGCGAGTTGACCAGCCACTGCGTGGACGCGGTGAGCCCCACGCACGCCGAGGCGTGCGCGCCCATGCGGCCCACCATCGCCGTGTCGACGTACTGCACCACCGTGCCGAGCGCCTGCTCCACCATCGTGGGCCAGGCCAGCGCGGCGATGAGGGCGTAGAGCGACTTGTGCTTGCGTTGCATGGGCATCTTTCCTCCCGCGAAAAATCGCGCCCGCACGGCGACGGACGCGATGGCGTGTCATTCAGTGAATGTATTATAGCATGGGAGCGGGAGAGATGTCAATGGAATGAAAACTGAACGATTTCATCAAAAAAACAAAAAATGTTGGCGAAAACCCGCATTTTGGGTCTTGACACCGCCTCTGTTATTGCGTATAATACCCATAAATCGATGAGGGCGGGTAAGTAATCCCCGAGTTGTTCCCTTCACAGAGAGTCGTGGGCGCTGGAAGCACGGCAGGGAGCGCGGAGATGAATGGACGCCTGAGAGCGAGCCGAACGGGTTTCCCAGTAGGTGAGACGGAGTGAAGGCCCTTCGTCATCAAAGGTCAGCATATGAACGTATGCGTCAAGTGGGCGCGGCGATACCGCGTCAAGCCGGGTGGCACCGCAGGATTTATCAAGGATCCTGTCCCAGCAGAACCGATGGGACGGATCCTTTTTTGTGTCCCCGATTCGGGCCGGGGCCAAAGGAGGATGCCCCGAACCGCTCCCGTCATCACTACGTTTCGTTCAGGGAACCCACACTGCACGACAGGACAAAAAGAGAAAGGAAGTTCGATTATGAAAAAGTTCTTCGCCGTCATGCTCGCCGTTCTGATGACCGTCTCCATGCTTTCCGTCGCCTCTGCCGAGGGCAAGACCACCTTCAAGGTCGGTATCTGCAACTACGTCGATCACGCTTCCCTCAATCAGATTGTGGACAATATCGAAGCGCAGCTCAAGGCGCTGGGCGAGGCCAACGGCGTCGTCTTTGAGATCGACTACGACAACTGCAACGCCGACGCCAGCGTGATGAATCAGATCATCTCCAACTTCATCGCCGACGAGGTCGATCTGATGGTGGGCGTCGCCACCCCCGTGGCCATGGCCATGCAGAGCGCCACCGAGGACAACGGCATACCGGTGGTTTTTGCCGCGGTCAGCGACCCCGTCGCCACCGAGCTGGTCGCCTCCCTCGAAGCGCCCGGCGCGAACATCACCGGCACCTCGGACTATCTCGACACCAACGCCGTGATGAACCTCATCTTCGCCGCCGATCCCGAGGCGGATCTGATCGCCCTGCTGTACGACGTGGGCCAGGATAACTCCGCCACCCCCATCGCCGCGGCCAAGGAATACCTGGACGCCAAAGGCGTGGCCTATAAGGAATACACCGGCACGAACGTGAGCGAGGTCATCATGGCCGCCGACGCGCTGATCGCGGACGGGGCGGACGCCGTGTTCACGCCCACCGACAACACCGTGATGAACGCCGAGCTGTCCATCTACGAAGCGCTGGCCGAGGCGGGCATTCCGCACTACACCGGCGCGGACTCCTTCGCGCTGAACGGCGCGCTGGTGGGCTACGGCGTGGATTACGCCAACCTGGGCGTCGAGACCGCCAACATGATCTGCGAGATCCTGGTGAACGGCGCCGACCCGGCCGCCACCCCCGTGAAGACCTTTGACAACGGCACCGCCACCATCAACACCGAGACCGCCGAGGCTCTCGGCCTGGATTTCGACGCGCTGAGCGAGGCGTTCGCGCCTTTCTGCACCAGCATCCTGACCATCGTCACCGCAGAGAGCTTTGAAGACTGATCTTCGCCGCGCGACAGAGCGCGTCAACGGCAATCCCGGCACGCCCCCATCCCCGCCCTCCGCGGGGACGGGGGAGCGGTTTGTTACGGGGCTTCGCCCGCCGCGCCGTTAAGCGCCCGCCTTATTCACAGATTTGGAGTGATCGCCAATGTCGCTGAACGCCATGCTGGGCCTTGGACAGACCGCGCTGGAGCTGGCGCTGTTCAATTCCCTCACGGTTCTTGCCCTGTTTTTGAGCTACTCGATGCTCAATGTGTGCGACCTGTCCACCGACGGCTGCTATGCGCTGGGCGCGGCGGTGGGCGCGGTGGTAGCGCTCTCCGGACATCCGTGGCTGTCCATTCCCGCGGCGATGGGCGCGGGCGTGCTGTCCGGATTCGTCACGGCGCTTTTGCAGACCCGCATGGGCGTGAACAGCCTGCTGGCCGGCATCATCGTGAACACGGGGCTGTATTCCGTGAACATCGCCGTGATGCACGGCTCCTCGCTCCTGAACATGAACAAGACCGAGACCGTGTTCACCGTCCTCAAGGGCCTGCTGAAGGGCACGCCGCTGGGCGCGTGGCATACGGTCATCGTCGGCGCGGCGGCCGTGGCGCTGGTGATCCTGTTCCTGTCCTTCTTCCTGCGCACGCGGCTGGGCCTGGCCATCCGCGCCACCGGCGACAATCCGGACATGGTGCGCTCCTCTTCCATCGACCCGGTGTTCACCACCACCGTGGGCCTGTGCGTTTCCAATTCCTTCACGGCGCTGAGCGGCTGCCTGTTCGCCCAGAGCCAGAAGTCCGTTACCGTTGACATCGGCTCCGGCATGGTCACGGTGGCGCTGGCCTCGCTGCTGATCGGCGGCGTGTTCCTGGGGCGGCGCTCCATCCCGGTGCGCGCCGTGGGCGCGGTGCTCGGCGCGTTTGTTTTCCGGCTGGTCTACACCATCGCGCTGCGCTTCAACCTGCCTGCGTTCATGCTGAAGCTGGTGTCGTCGGTCATCGTGGTCATCGCCATCTCCGGGCCGTATCTCCGGCGGCAGTTCCCGATGCTGCGCCGGCAGCTCGCGGCGCGGTTCAGAAAGGCGGGTGCGTGAGCATGCTCAGGCTGGAGAACATCAGCAAAACCTTCAATCCGGGCACGGCGGACGCCAAGACCGCGCTGGACGACCTGTCGCTGCACGTGAAGAAGGGCGATTTCATCTCCATCATCGGCGCGAACGGCGCGGGCAAGTCGACGCTGTTCAACGCCATCTGCGGCAGCTTCTTCGTCGATCGCGGCCGGATCCTTCTGGGTGGCGAAGACGTGACCCTGACGCCCGAGCACAGGCGCGCGAAATCCATCGGCCGGCTGTTCCAGGATCCCATGCGCGGCAGCGCGCCGGGCATGAGCATTGAGGAAAACTTGGTGCTGGCGGCCGGAACAGGCGGCTGGATGAGCCGGGCCGGGCGGCAGGAACGGCAGGCGCTGCGCGAGAAGCTGTCGCTTTTGAACATGGGGCTGGAGGATCGCATGAAGCAGCCGGTGGGGCTGCTTTCCGGCGGCCAGCGGCAGGCGCTCACGCTGATGATGGCCACGCTCAGCCACCCCAAGCTGTTGCTGCTGGACGAGCACACCGCCGCGCTCGATCCCGGCACGGCGGAAAAGGTGCTCGCGCTCACCACGAAGATCGTGGCGGAGGACAGCCTCACCTGCCTCATGATCACCCACAACATGCAGTCCGCGCTGGAGCTGGGCAGCCGCACGATCATGATGGATCAGGGCCGGATTGTGTTTGACACCGCCGGCGAAGAGCGCAGCCGGCTCACCGTGGACGACCTTCTCGAAAAATTCCGCGAGGCCAGCGGCAAAAAGCTGGACAACGACCGCATGCTGCTCGCCTGAAATCGCGCCCGGCCCGGATGACGAGCCGGGCCGCGCTGTCTTCCGGCGCGGGCCGACGTGTTAAAATTCAAAAACATATTGCGCGTTCGCGCATAATACAGTAAGATTTGATTATATAAAGAGGGATAATCATCAATTCATTTTATAATCCGGAGGCGTCAATATGATCGACGTAAAAATCAAAACTCTGCTGACGCTGGAGCAGCTGGGTTCCTACACGCGCACGGCGGAGGCGCTCTCGCTGACGCAGCCCGCCGTAAGCCATCATATCCGCCTGTTGGAAGAGGAATACGGCATCCGCATCTTCGTGAAGAGCAAAAACAAGCTGAAGCCCACTTCGGAGGGCGAGGTGCTGCTGACTTACGCGCGGCAGGCCATGGCGCTGTCGGAGAGCATGCGCCAGGCCATCGAGGACTGCCGCCGCGATATCCGCAGCCTGACTGTGGGCATTACGCCCACCGCCAGCGACATCCTCGTGCCGCAGGTGCTGGCGTCCTACTGCAACGAACACCCGTCGACGCACATCCAGATCGTGCGCGATACCATCGGCAACATCGACAGCATGCTGTCGTTTTACGAGCTGGATTTCGCGATTGTGGACGGCATGATCCGCAACGACTCGACCAGCTCCTTCCTGCTGGGCACCGACTACCTCGGGCTGGTGGTTTCGCCGAAGCATCCCTTTGCGAAGCGCATGAGCGTAACCATCGAAGAGATTCAGCGGGAAAACATGATCCTGCGCCCCAAAAACGCTGAGACGCGCAAGATGTTCGAGAGCTACATCACCAGCCACGGCTACATCATGCGCGATTTCAACATCATTATGGAGCTGGACAGCGTTTCCAACATCAAGGAGATCGTGATGGCCAACCTGGGCATTTCCATCCTGAGCCACAACGTGTGTCTGGACGAGGAAAAGCGCGGCGACATGGTCATCGTGCCCATCGAGAACTGCCAGATGGTGCGGCCCATCAACCTGATCTATCCGCGCGATTTCGCGCATCCCGACATCCTGCAGGACATCCGCGACAGCTACGCGCGGCATTTCAGCAGGGGATAACGCGCCAAAATAAAAGACCACCCGCCGGCATCACAAAGCGCCGGCGGGTATTTTACTGTGGTCGTTGGGATGAATCACAGGCCGTAAATCGACAGCGTGAGCATTTTATCGTTCCAGCTGTATTGGAACGACGCGGCGGCGCGGCGGGTGATCTCGTTCAGCACGTCGTGATGCGCCGCTGCGGCGTCTTCATCGGAGAAGATAATCTCGAAGGCGGAGAACTGCCGCTCGAACGCGCTGTCAATGGCGGCGACGGCCTCCTCCTTGGAAGCGGCGAGGTATTCGTTTTCGGGCCGGACGGAGAGATCCGTTTCGGCGAGCAGCGGAACGCTCGTTTCGCTGTTCCAGATGTGCATGCGCGCGGCGCGATCCTGGCCCAGATTGAACCAGGTGTAACGGATGCCGGCCTCGCTGCCGTCGTCCCAGGTGACGTCGATCAGGCGCCAGGAACCGTCGATTTCGATCAGGTTCCACATGTGGGTTTCCGTATCGCCGAATTTGAAGCTCAGGCCGACGTCGTAGCTGTCGCCGTGCTGATAGCGCACGTTCAGGCCCGCCAGCGTGCCGACCAGATAAAACGCGTCGGCATAACCGTCGCAGTTGGCCTGACCGTTCAGCAGCGCGCCGATGGCGGTGTCGTCCTCGTCCGTATTCTCATCGTCGGTATAGACGATCATGTCGCACAGCCTGTCATGGATGTTCCGCGCCGTATCGAGGGGAGCGCCTGCCGCGCAGGCTTGGGCCAGCTGGGCGGCCGCCTGCCAGGCGAGGCGTTCGCGCTCGCTCAGGACGGCTTCATCGCCGCTGCGAAGGGCGTTTACAATGGCCGCGCCGGGATACAGGGCGTCGATTTTCAAAACGATGATGTGCGTCTGGGCGGAATAACTGAACGTGTAATCAAACAGACCGGCCTGCGCCGCCACGTCGTAGATGGGCGACATGCTTGTGCTGCCGATGGCAAAGGGCGAAATATTGCCGATAAGCAGCGTGTACAGCTCGTCCGAACAGAACAGCGCGATTTCCTTATCTCCCGCCGCGGCGCACTGAACGGTATAGGCGATGGCTTCCTCCGGCGTATTCAGTTTGACCACATTGGAAACGATAACGGCGTCGGTATAGTAGAGCACATAGTCCATATAATTGTAGGCCATGGAGGAGGACGTCATGCCCGCCTCAGTTTCCAGCTGGCGCAGCGGCTTGAAGCTGTTTGCGTGGACGTTGTCGTAGAGCGCTTCCGTGAGAATGAGGTTGAACGCTTTCGCGCCGATGCCGCCCATCTGGCTGATGGCCTCGACGATATCCTCCTCCGTCTCGCAC